>RGTE01000370.1 GCA_010025475.1 Verrucomicrobiota bacterium | reverse complement strand
TGCTTGGCCTCGAGATCATGAACAAACTGGAACACTTTCCCCTTCTCTTGGGGTGTCAGCTTTTCGATCGCCTGTTTGATCTCCGCCACACTCATTAGTCTCACTTTAAGGCCCGGGGATGCCTCATCAACCTAATCCTCATCCTCATCCGGGCCGCTAGGCCCTCCCCGCTCTACTTAATCTTAATCCCCGCGCAGGCCTGCGCGGTACACCGTCTTCGTCTTCGCTGATTTGGCCAGAGCACGTGCGGTTCTCCCTTGGCTACGGACCTTGGAATTGGTTGTTTTTCCACCCCGGGTCCTAACCCGGTCTTCCCTGGACTCCTTAATTCTTTTCCGCTGATGATTACGATTGGCCATTAACGGATAATGGCTCAAAACGCACCTATTTACGAGAGGCTTATTTGGTCTTTTTTTACCCAAAATTAGACACCATCCTAAAAAGGATATATGTTGTTATGTGGCCAATTCAAAAAATAGACCAAAGGTTTTCCTGAGTTCTTCGAGAGGAATGATGAACCAGTTCCTTAGAGTATACCTGAAAGAAAATTTCGGGATCACAGCGGAATTTTTGCCTAAGGGAAAATCCCGCCTCAGACCTAGTGACATGATCCTTCACAATGGGTCCCTTCCTTTGAGAGGAATTCCCAAAGGATCCTGTCAACTCATCGTGTTTCATTCTGAGTGGGATACCGCCTCAAAACTTCTTTGGGCATCTAAGGGCGCCACCCACAATTCATAAAAACATCAAATTACTTACTAAATCGAAGGGTTGATTTATATCCTATTTTAGATACTTCTATTTTTGGTGCTCCCTAGTTTTTCAAGGCTCCGCAAGCTACTTTCGGCCAAGAGGTTTCCCTTGGCCCAACACAAAACATCCCATTCCGAATTAACACAGGCCGATCAGAGGGAATACCCTGGTGAGGGTGGCAACGGCCGGAAGACCCCTTTTGTTTATCTCTCCCCCGCCCGGGTCATTCCCACGGAGTTGATCCGCACCTACCTCGAAACCCTCCGCCTGGCCCCCACCCGGATCCTCGATGGCCATAACGGCCACCCCAAGGAAAACGACGTCGTCCTCCACAACGGCAACCACAAGTTAACCCCCC
>RGTE01000369.1 GCA_010025475.1 Verrucomicrobiota bacterium | reverse complement strand
GTCCTGCGCTCCCTGCTGCCCGCCACCCTGGTGGGCATCGTCACCGGATGGTGGATCATGCCCCGCATCCCCGCTGATTTTTTTGCCCATACGTTGGGTTGGATCATCCTGGGCATGATCGGGCTCATCCTCCTCCAGCGGACCCGGCCCCATCTCCTCGGCTGGATCACCGGCCATCCCCTTCTGGGGCTGGGCTGCGGCTGGGCGGCGGGCGTCACCACCATGATCGCCAACGCTGCCGGACCCATCACCGCCTTCTATTTTCTCTCCCAACGCTTTTCCAAGATGACGATGGTAGGCACCGGCGCCTGGTTCTACCTCACCGTCAATGCCGCCAAACTTCCCTTCAGCTGGCAACTGGGCCTGCTCAACGGCCCGACCCTGCTCCTCGATCTTCTTCTTTTTCCCGGCGTTCTGCTGGGATTCTGGATTGGCCGCACTTTTCTCCGAAAGATTTCCCAAGGCCTCTTCGAATGGATTCTGATTTGCATGGCACTCGTCGCGGCCTTGCGGATGATTCTGAAATGATCCTTCACCCCCGGTGGCACCGGCTCACCCCCCTCCTCGCCCTGCTCGGCTGGGGCTGCGCCTCGGTCAGCGTCAAGGATGCCCACGAGGTCTCCACCACGCCGATCAAAATGCCGGAAAAGATCTATGTGCAAAAATTCTCCATGGAGGGCGCCAAGGTGGAGATCGACAAACAGGGAAAAGAGCTGGAGGAATACAAACAGGCCGTCGTGGAACTGCTGCACACCCGCCTGGTCGACCGGCTTCCCGAGATTGCCCCGGTCGAGGAATACAAAGGCGGCCCTCTCCCCACGGAGGGCTGGCTCATTCAAGGCCGATTCACTTGGGTCAACCACGGGACCAAAGCCGCCCGTGTTCTGGTGGGTTTTGGTCTGGGTGCCACCAAAATGGAAACCGAGGTGGAAGTCACCGAACTGGACGGCGGAACTCCCCGTAAGTTTCTCGCCTTGAAAACCACCGGCGGTTCCAACGCCGAGCCCGGTCTGGCCGGTTCCCTGGTGACCCCCGGAACCGGCGTTTCCGAGGCCGTGGCCGGATCCGCCGCCGGCGCCGCCATCTCCTTTCCGGAGGACGCCCTCCGCACCGC
>RGTE01000368.1 GCA_010025475.1 Verrucomicrobiota bacterium | reverse complement strand
CCCGCTTTATGAGTTTCGCAAAAACATCCTTAACCTGATGCGGAAACCGAAACCGAAAGGAGTACTCACCCCATGAAAAAATACAAATATGCAACGAGTCCAATCGCTGTCTTTACCTTGCTCGCCTATGGGCTCGCGATGCTTTTCGGTCCGGCTTGGGCCGGGAAAACGGAATCTCTCGATATCCTAGCACCCGCACTTAAAAAAGGTGCCGTGCTGATTCCCAAAATGGGAGTGGCCACCCAAGTCATGAAGGGGGATCGGGCCGTGGGCATCAAATTCGAATTTGAGGAAAGCGAGAACGACTATCCCTCGGTACTTCTGCCCGCGCCGGCCAAAGGCTGGGACTTGAGTTCCTATGATGCTTTGGAGGTAGAGATCGAAAATACCGGTTCGGAAAAAAACCTGATCTGTGTGGCCATCGAGAATTTTGGCGGTTCCCGGAAAAATCAGAACGGAATCACTCTGGTGCCGGGTGAAATTGGGTTTCTCCGGCTGGAGTTTGGTTTTTCCTGGGGCAAGCCGGAGGAGAAGCCTGATCTTAAATCCATTAACGCGATTTTTGTTTTTGTCGGCCCAAAACAAAAGGGCGCTTGCGTGATTAAAAGCCTCCGGGCAGTGAAAAACTGAGCGGATGAGAGACATCCCGACAGCTGTGTTTTTCCGGGGTGGGTTGATCCGGCCAAACGCGTGTCTTTGGCGGTCTGAAGGCATGGTACCACCCATTCCCCAAGGTATTCCTTGATGTGCGTCCGGATCGTCCGTGGTTACGCGCGGGGTGCCGCCGTGGTTCTGGCCTTGCTGACGCAGGGACTGCAGGCTCAGCAAGGGTGGCTCAAGCCTTTTTCCGAGGCGCGGTATGAACCGTACCGGACGCCGGGAATGTTTTTGAATGATTTCCGTTTTGTAAAAGTGGAAGACACGTATTACGCCTTCTTCCTGCAGATTCCCCGGTGTGTCGGACCGGAAAAAATATGGGGGGATGGCCGGAGCTACGGGGTGGCCCGGAGTAAAAATCTGCTGGCATGGGAGAGCTTCGGGGTGGCGGCCTGTCCGGTCAGTTCCCACTGGGCGGACCGTGCCATCCACTCGGGTGCCGCGGTTTACGATCCGGA
>RGTE01000367.1 GCA_010025475.1 Verrucomicrobiota bacterium | reverse complement strand
GGTTACGATTACGTTTACGGAAAAACCTGAATGGTTGAATTCATGACGATTGGGATGGAACCAATGAGTTTCCAAAGTGCAGGATTTTGTCGGGAATTACAATCGGATTAGGATGAAGATTAAGATTAGGAAAAAAATCAATCTTCCAAAGCTGAAATAGCTTTTGAGATGGCGGCGAGGACTCGGTCGCGATTTTTTTCACCATCTTTTGGGAAACGAATGCCGGCAGCGGCCCGATGGCCGCCTCCGCCGAGTGAACTGGCGATAGCGTTAACGTCCACTCGGCCCTTGGATCGGAGACTCACTCGGAGACCTCCTTCCGGGCCGAATTCAAAAAGAGACGCAACTTCAAGTCCTTGAATACAAGTTACTTCCTCAATAATTCCTTCGGTATCCTCGCTTTTGGCCCCGCTTTTTGAATAAAAATCAGGAAAAATAGTCAAAAAGCCTGATTTTTTATTGTCCTTTAACGATAAAGTTTCAATGGTGAGCTTCTTTAATTGGTATCTCTGCGGTGTAACTGAAAGGTAGCAATGTTTCGCGATATCTGAAGGGTCGGCACCGAGGTCAACCAAACTGGCGGCGATCCGAAGGGTTTGTGCGTCGGTGCCCCGGTAACGGAATGAGCCGGTGTCGGTGGAGAGACCGGCGTAAAGGCAGGTGGCGGTGGCGGGGGAAACTTTCCATCCGGCCATTTCAAATAGCCGATAAAGGACACCGGCCGTGGCGGGAATTTCCGGGACGATTAGATTCAGTGTGCCAAAGCCGGGGTTGCTGACGTGGTGGTCGATGACCACGTCGACCGGCTTTTTCCAATCGGTGGTCTTTTTTCCGACTCGCTCGCGGGTGGAGGTATCAAGGACCACAAAAAGGTCCGCTTCGGATGGGAGTTGGTCGGGAACATCCTGGACGAGGGAAGGATTTTGGCCCCGGTCTTTCAGGACATGAGCCAGACCGAGAAGACTGCCAAAAGCGTCTCCATCGGGACGTAGATGGGTAAAGAGGGCGGGAGACTTGGCGGAAGCGATACGGTCGATCACCTTTTGTGCCAAGGCCTTGTCCATAAGAGGTCATCGTAGGGAGCCAAAAGGGATGAGTCGAGGCAACCATCCTTGC
>RGTE01000366.1 GCA_010025475.1 Verrucomicrobiota bacterium | reverse complement strand
GGGGAAAACATCGCCCTCCCTCTCCGCCAACATAGCGACGTCGATCCCTCGCTCATCGAGATGATTGTGAAGATGAAATTGGAGCTCGTCGGCCTGACCGGGTTTGAAAACTTCATGCCTTCCGAGCTCAGCGGTGGCATGCGCAAGCGGGTGGGACTGGCCCGGGCCATGGCGCTCGATCCGGAGATCCTGTTCAGCGACGAGCCTACCTCCGGCCTCGACCCCGTCATGACCGCCGTGGTCGACCAACTCACCCTCGATGGTACCCGCAAAATCGGCGCCACCGCCGTGGTGGTCAGTCACGATATGACGAGCGTTTTCCGGATCGCCACCCGCATGATCATGCTGGGCAACGGACCCCGCCAAGGAGTGATCGTGGCGGAGGGCACGCCCGAGGAGATCCGCAAAAATCCCGATCCTTTCCTTCAGCAGTTCGTCCGCGGCGAGGCGGATGGCCCCATCCCCCTCCGCTTGGCCCAAGATGAATACTTGAAACACCTCCTCGGAGACGGCTGAATCTTCCCCTTCCCATGAAAGGTTTCCGCACGGATTTTCTGGTCGCCGCCATCGTCATCGTCTGCAGCGGGGGCATGCTGGTGGCGCTGACTTTGGCCATTTCCGGAACCCATCTCTCCCCTGCCAAGGCCACCCTCACGATCGATCTGCCCTCCGCGGTGGGCTTGGACAAGCAGGCCGAGGTCCGCTACGCCGGCGCCGCCGTGGGACGAATCCGTACGGTGCGACCCCTCAACGACGAGGAACGGCTCAACATTTCACCGCACTGCGCGATCCGGGTCGTCGCCGATATTCATCACCCTCTCCCCGAACTCCGCATCGGCACCACAGCCTCGATCACCGCTGACACCGTACTGGGGGAAAAATATCTCAACCTGGAGCCCGGTCCGGTCACCAATCCGGGCATCACCCCCGGCACGATTCTCTACGCCAAACGCTCGGCTTCCCTCGACGAGGTGATGACCGCCGGCAAGCAACTCCTCGACCAGGCGAACGATCTTATCTCGAAAAACCAGGATGCCATCAACAAGCTGATCTCCGATCTCAAGGTGGTGATGGACAACTTCAAAGTGATCTCCACCTACGGAAAAACTTTCATGGG
>RGTE01000365.1 GCA_010025475.1 Verrucomicrobiota bacterium | reverse complement strand
TGTCCGCGACCGCGGAAGCACCGTGGGAACGGTGGTGAATGACAAACCGATCGGTCTGGCCGAGGACACCTTGACCTGCGATCTGCATGGTGGGGATAACGAGATTCTTCTTGGTGCGGATGACAGCCCTTTCAAGTTCAAGGTCACGCTGAGCTAGTTCAAATTCGACGTGTCGGTCGGCTGGAGCCGGCATCCTCATCCATGCGTGCTCTGATCGCTTTTGATAAATTCAAGGATGCCTTGGGGGCCGAGGAGGCTTGTGAGGTGGTCGCCCGGTCGTTTCAAAAAATTAGGTTCACCCCGGATCTTGATCTGTGTCCGCTGACGGACGGTGGGGAGGGATTTGCCAGGATTCTGACCCAAGCCGCGGGAGGCACGCTGCACCGGGTTGGGGTATCCGGACCGCTTGCTAAAAGGGTGGAGGGTGAATTTGGCCTGGTGCCGTGGGAGGGACTGGCTCCGGTGGTGCGGTCCCGATTGCGGATTCCTGCGGATCGTGAAGGCATGATTGGCATCGTCGAGATGGCCTCGGCCAGCGGATTGGCACTTCTTTCGCCGGAAGAAAGGAATCCTTGGAAAACAACTTCCCGGGGTACCGGCGAACTTCTGGTGACGGCCGCAAACAAGGGTGCGGACCTTCTCTTGCTCGGCATCGGGGGAAGCGGCACTTCCGATCTTGGCCTCGGTTGTCTCCAGGCTTTGGGCCTGCAGGCCTGGAATCACCAAGGCGAGGAGATGGAGGTTGTTCCGCCCGATTGCTGGGATGGGATCCTTAAAGTCACGGGCGCCTTGCCTTCCGGCTTTCCCGGGATCCGGGTGGCCTGTGACGTGACCAACCCGTTACTGGGGGAGCGTGGCGCGGTTCGGGTCTATGGCCCGCAAAAAGGCCTGTTTCCCCGTGATCTCGAAAAGTTTGAAGCGATCACCGCCACGATGGCGCAACGACTTTTGCGGTTATCCGGCCGGGGAACAGAATTTCTGGAAATTCCGGGAACGGGCGCGGCCGGGGGTATCGGTTTTGGACTGATGGTTTTTGCCGGGGCTGAGCTGGTGCCGGGCGCGGATCTGGTTTCCGATTGGCTCGATTTGCCAAAAAGGATCGGGGCGGCGGATGTGATCCTGACCGGGGAGGGTCGG
>RGTE01000364.1 GCA_010025475.1 Verrucomicrobiota bacterium | reverse complement strand
GAACCCTCACTCTCGGCGGTGGTGCTTTTCAGGGCAGCGGGGTCCTCTCCCTCGGCTTGATGGCTGGCGCCTCTGGCTCGGTGAATATCACCGGCGGGACCCACAGCGTGGCGAGGACCTGTTTCGTGGGTGAGGCCGGCAGTGGCACGTTGGAAATCAGCGGAGGTGTTCTCAACGCCGGAACCGACGAGCTGGGCTCCTTCCGGATCGCGGACTACGGCTCCGGCCCTGGCACCGGCATCGTCAACCTGAGTGCCACCGGGGAGGTGAATGCACCCAACTACACCGCGGTGGGGGGTGCGGGCAATGGGACGTTGAATATCACCGGCGGGACATGGAACCAGGCCGCTGGCGGAATCGTGGTAGGCGATGCAGCCGACCTGAACTGGACGGGGAGCGGGGAAGTGAATCAGAGGGGCGGCACGGTCAATGCCGATTACGTTTTTCTCCAAAAGGGAACTTACAATCTGAACGGGGGAGTTCTGGCAGCCTTCGGGGTGGCTGACACCAAAGCTGAGAAGATCGGTGTCTTTAATTTCAATGGCGGAACACTTCGTGCCCGCGACAACAATGCCGATTTTATCACGGCCGATACGGTGGAAATTAAGTCGGGCGGCGCCATCATCGACACCCAGACCAACAACGTCACGACCCAGACCAACAACGTCACGATTGCGAAGGACCTTTCTGGGGCGGGTGGTTTGACCAAGAAAGGTGCCGGCATCCTAACTCTTGCCGGTGCGAATACCTACTCCGGAGCCACAAAGGTAGAGGCTGGCACCCTGCGGATTCAGGCCGTCAATTTCACCGCCGATACGACTGCCACCACGCTCACGGTTGCCTTTGCGGCGGCACCTGCCGATGGCCAGCTGGCCATTTTCCCGGGAACCCTGAACGGAAGTCCGACGGTGAGTTTTACGGGTCTGGCCGCGGGCCAGACAGGTGTCTTCAGTCCTCTCTCGGGTAAGGCCACTTTCACCACCACCAGCACCGGGGTTAGTTTCTCCTCCTGGAGCGGTGGCCAGACCCTGACCCCCGAGCTGCTTGGCAAATACGCCATCGGCGGAGCCACCAGTCCCTCGGCTGTCTCGGCTCGTCCGGTCCTCACCTCCACAGGCGGAGTGTTAACCCTCTCTGCA
>RGTE01000363.1 GCA_010025475.1 Verrucomicrobiota bacterium | reverse complement strand
CTGCATCCCCGTGGCCCTGCACGAAGCCGGCCCGGAGATGAAGCTGAAAAAGGGCGACAAAGTCCTGCTCGTGGCCTTCGGCGGCGGCCTCACCTGGGCGAGTGCAATTTTAGAGTGGTAAGTTTTTGCCCTTCCGGGCGACATCGCTTGACTTGTCCCTGTTTCAGCAAAAGGTAGGTCATGCAAAAACTTCTTCAGTTGCTTCTTCTCAGCATGGTTGCCTCCTCCCTTTCCTTTGCGGAACTCACCCGCGATAGCAACGGCCGGATCCAACTGGGTCGCGGATCCGCCTCCACTGAGGAAACGTCTCCTGCCCCGGTTTCTGAGCCCCAGGAAAGCAGTCCGGCACCCGCCCCCGCTCCTGCGGCTGAGCCGGTCGCCGCCGCCACCCCTGCTCCTGCCGCCGAGCCGGCCAAGAAAAAGTCCTCTGAGACCAAAAAGCACAAGAAAAAGTCCGGCTCCAAGGAAAAGAAATCCAAATCCGAAAAGAAAAAGCACCATAAGAAGAAGAAAAAGAGCTGACGCCTGAGGATTCCTCTGGCGTCATGGAATTGCCTCGATGCCAAAAACATCCTCCACCGCAGTTTGTGCGATCACCAAAAAATCCTATCCACGCGAACAGCTGGTTTCGTTAAGTGAAATCAGGCCCAAGATCGCCCGGCTGATCCAACACACGCATCCCCAACTCAAGGCCGAGGATCTGATCAGCCTGACGGAGGTGAATCGCTACCGGTTGGATTACGTCCAACAGGTTTTGGAGGCCGAACTTGGGCAGATCTCGGTTCTGGAGAACGAACTCCTGGACAGCCTACGGGAGCACGAAATCAGCGCCGTCAACGTCAACAAGGCCTTCGAGCGCAAACTGACCTGGGGCGAACATCTGGCCGACCGCATTGCCGCCTTCGGCGGAAGCTGGACCTTTATCTGCCTTTTTGGATTTTTCCTGCTGGGCTGGATCGGGCTGAACACCGCCCTTTTGGCCAGGCCCATGGATCCCTACCCGTTTATTCTCCTGAACCTCCTACTCTCCTGCGTGGCAGCCGTGCAGGCCCCCATCATCCTAATGAGCCAGAACCGTTTGGAGGCCAAGGACCGGTTACGCGCCGAGGAGGAGTACAAGGTGAACATGAAGGCGGAGCT
>RGTE01000362.1 GCA_010025475.1 Verrucomicrobiota bacterium | reverse complement strand
CCTCCCGCAGCGGGGCCGCTCCCTCCGGACGGTGATAGCTGAACATCGCCCGGGCCTGGCTGGCCATCTCCTGATCCAGGGTCGCCTTCAGTGCCTCCAGCGGGAGAAAATCGGGCGAGGGAATCCCCGCCGCCAGGTTGATCACCCCCGGATCTTCCGTCTGGCGCATCAGGTCCAACAGTCGCGTGGAGGATTTCGGCATCCCTCCGGTTTACCGCTCTCACCCCTTTCCTGCCAGACCGTTGACTCCCCTTGCCACGCCTTTAGTTTTCTCGTCCATGCCCGAATCGGTCGCTGACTCCCCCTTGTCTCCATACCACCAGGCCGCCGGGGCCCGCATGATCCCGTTTGCCGGCTGGAATCTTCCCGTCCATTTTTCCGGCCTGCTGGAGGAACATCGGGCTACCCGCCAGGCGGCCGGCCTGTTCGACATTTCCCACATGGGCCAGATCCAGGCCCGGGGACCGGGCACCCTTGCCTGTCTGGAAAGCCTTCTCGCGAACGATCCGGCCAAACTCAAGGACGGTGAGGGTCATTACTCCTTCCTTTTGAACGAACGTGGCGGCGTCATCGACGACCTTTTTATCTACCGCCTGGGATCCGCGGATTTTCTTCTCGTGGTCAACGCCTCCCGCCACCAAGAGGTGCTTGACCTGCTCAAGAAAAAGGAAGGCTCGCAAGTCTGCTTCACCGGCTCCCCTGGAGCCGCGGTCGGCATGGCCCTGCAGGGCCCCAAAGCTGCCGCCGTCCTCGCCAAAATCTTTCCGGCTGGAGCCACCCTGCCGGAACGGAACCGGATTCTTCGGGCCAAGTTGGAAGGCGGCGAGGCTTGGGTGGCCAGAACCGGGTACACCGGTGAGGACGGCTTTGAAATTTTCACCGATCTCAAGACAGGCCCGAAGATCTGGACCCGTCTTCTGGAAACCGGGAAGCCGGACGGGTTGCTGCCTTGCGGTTTGGGCGCCCGGGACAGCCTTCGACTGGAGGCCGGGTTTCCCCTCAACGGCCAGGATCTCTCCGGTGACATCACCCCGGTGGAGGCGGGCATGGGCTTCTTCGTCGATGTGACGAGGCCGCGGCAGTTTCCCGGTCGCCCCGTTTTGGAGACCCAGAAAAAGAACGAACCCCCGCGCGTGACCA
>RGTE01000361.1 GCA_010025475.1 Verrucomicrobiota bacterium | reverse complement strand
TCCGGCAAAACCTTGAGTTCTGCAGCCAGCGGAATCACTGGTTCGGTTGGATGTACGGCCACGACATGCTGAATGATCTGCCGCGGGACAGCTTTGTCTATGGCGGCACGGATCCCGGGCGGTTCGTGCCGACCTACATGATCCTCTCGGAAAGTTTCGAACCGACCAAATTCAAGCGGGATCCAAACTTTGACCGGCGCGATCTTTACATCATCACCCAGAACGCCCTTGCGGATGCCTTTTACAACCAGTACATCCGCAACCATTATTCGGCAGAGCGCCCCGCCCCAAGGGGCTGGATCGATCGCTGGCTGGGTCGCGACAAGCATTACCCAGAGGCCCACCTGATCCTGCCCAGACAGGAGGACATCATGGCACTTTACCAGGCGGCGATCGAAAAGAAGCAAAAGGATCCGCGGGCTCCTGATCCGAACGCCGACCCGACCGTTCTGAATTCCATGGTGGGGGAGTGGATCTGGCAGAGAAACAAGGATCAGCGGGCCTTCTTTGTGGAGGAAAGCTTCCCCATGGAGTGGTCGTATCCGAACGCCGTGCCCCATGGGCTTTGTTACGAGATCAAGCGGGATCCGGTTCCGCTGTTAACACCCCAGCAGGTGTCGGCCGATATGCAGTATTGGAGGAAATATATTGATCGGCTGAAATCGATGCCGGAGTTCGCCCAGGATATCGATGCCCAACGATCCTTCAGCAAGCTGCGCAACACCGGGGGCAACATCTACAAGTGGCGGCAGATGTTCCCCGAGGCCGAGCAGGCTTATCGGCAGGCCTTGGAATTGTGGCCGGGCAACACCGAGACGCTGAATAACTTTTCCGACCTATTGCTCCGGCAGGGCAGGTCCGCTGAACTACGGGATATTTTAACCAAGGCGGCCAAGGAGGATCCCAATAACACCCTGTTGACGATCCTGCTCAAGAACTGTGAGCGGAAGATCCAGCTTCAGGGGGAGATTGCGGCCCTCGAAAAGCAGCGGGCCACAAACGCCAAGGATCCGGCCCTGGTCCAACAGCTTCTTGCCAAATACGCTGAGGAAGGGAATATCCCGGCGGCGGATAGGTTGATTGGGGAGAGTACCGCAACTTTTCCGACCAACGTCGAAATCCTTCGGGACGCCGTGAACTA
>RGTE01000037.1 GCA_010025475.1 Verrucomicrobiota bacterium | reverse complement strand
GCCCGGCAGCGTCCCCAGCTGCGCGGAAGGCGGCGTGCTCGGAATCCTGCCCGGGGTTATCGGCGTTCTGCAGGCGATCGAGACTGTAAAACTGATCCTCGGAATCGGGGATATACTGATCGGAAGACTCCTGCTCTTCGACGCCCTCAAGATGCGGTTCCGCGAAATGAAACTCCGCAAAAATCCGGACTGCCCAATGTGCGGCAAAAAAAGAACCATCACCGGTCTGATCGATTACGAGCAGTTTTGCGGTGCGCCCGCCCGCGAAGGCCCTCTCCATCAGGAGGCGCCCAAGGTTCCGGAAATCACCTGTGTCGACCTGAAGAAGAACATCGATGCCAAAAAACCTTTTGTTCTTATCGATGTACGCGAACCGCACGAGTTCCAGATTTCCCGGATCCCGGGCTCCACCCTCATCCCCTTGGGCGATGTGCCCAAGCGCTGGCAGGAGATTCCCCACGATCAGGAAATCGTGATCCACTGCAAAGCCGGCGTCCGCAGTGCCAAGGCCCTGCTTTTCCTGCAGCAGCAGGGTTACAAAAAACTTTTGAATCTCAAGGGTGGAATCGACGCCTGGGCGGAGGAGGTAGACCCCTCCCTGCCCCGCTATTGAAAAAAGCCCTTCTTCTTATTCTCACGCTTGGCCTGTGGGCGGTGGGTTGCTCCGCCGGCGGCGAAGCCAGGCTCAAAATCGCTGAGCACAAGCTCCTCGTGGAAGTGGCCGAAACCCCCGGAGAACAAGCGCTTGGTCTGATGAACCGGGACTCGTTGGCCACGGATCGCGGCATGATTTTTATCTTTGAGGAGCCCAAGAAGGCCTCTTTTTGGATGCGAAACACCTCGATCCCTCTGGACCTTGCCTTTTTGGATTCCGAAGGGGTGATTCTCGAAATCCACCCGCTGGTGCCGTTTGAGGAGACCCCCGTGGAAAGCAAATCCCAAAAAGTGGCCTACGCGATTGAAACGAACCGTGACTGGTTTGCCAGTCGCGGACTGAAGCCTGGTGTCAAGGTTCAGGGCTTACCCCGCTAAATCACCCCCATAGTTGCCGGTCCAAGGTCCGGTACTGGATCGCCTCGGCCAGATGGTCGAGGTGCACGGCTTCGCTCTCCGCCAGATCGGCAATCGTCCGCGCCACCTTCAGGATCCTGTCCAAGGCACGTGCACTTAGGCCCAGATCCGTCATGGCATGGGAGAGCAACCCCTTGGCCTCCCCATTCATGGGAACAAACTTCCTCAGTTCCTTCGGCCCCATCTGGGCGTTATTGAAAAGCCCCGTACCTCGGCCAAAACGATTTTCTTGGAGAACCCGCGCTTTCTCCACCCGCGACCGAATCGTGCCGGAGGTTTCACCCGGTTCGGCGGAAAGAAGATCCTCATGCTTCAACGCCGGCACTTCAAGATGCAGATCGATCCGATCCAAGAGGGGGCCACTGATTCGGCTGAGATACTTTTTGGCGGCTTTGCCGGGTCCTCTCGCTTCGACGGCACCTCTCGGACTCGGATTCATCGCCCCCACAAACATAAAGCGGGCCGGGAAGGTCAGGCTCCCTGCCGCCCGCGAGATGGTCACCTGACCGTCCTCCAGGGGTTGCCGCAAAACCTCCAGAGCGGACCGCCGGAACTCCGGCAACTCGTCCAGGAAGAGGACGCCATTGTGGGCCAGACTCACCTCACCCGGGTTTGGGTTAGCCGATCCACCGATCAGACCGATGTCGGAGATGGTGTGATGGGGACTGCGGAAGGGTCGCCTCTTGACCAACGACTCATCCGGCTTGACCAACCCGGCCACGCTGTGGATCCGTGTAGTCTCAAATGACTCCTCCAACGACATCTTGGGCAAGATCCCGGGAATTCGCTTCGCCAACATGCTCTTGCCCGAACCGGGCGGTCCGATCATCAAGACGTTGTGATTGCCCGCGGCAGCAATTTCCAGCGCCCGCTTCACCGCCTCCTGTCCCTTTACCTCGGAGAAATCAGGGATGTTCTCGGGAGAATGATGGCCATTCCGTCCGTTGAACGAAACCGCCTGAGGCAGGATTTTCCCTTCGATCACGTCTGCGGCCTCCCGCAAGTCCCGCACGGGCACGACCTTAACCCCTTCCACCACCGAGGCCTCGCTGGCGTTGATGGCCGGCACCATCAGCCCCCTCACCCGTCGTTCCCTTGCCAGCAGGGAGATGGCCAACGTGCCCCGCACGGGCCTCACCTCGCCATCCAAGCCCAACTCGCCGATAACCATCCACTCCGAAAGCCGGTCCCGGTTAATCGTTCCGATGCTGGCAAGAAGACCCAAGGCGATCGGCAGGTCAAAACGGCCCGGCTTTTTTCAAGTCCGCCGGGGCCAAGCTGGCCGTGATGTAACCCTCCGGGACCGAAAAGCCGTTGTTATACAAGGCTGCCTTCACCCTCTGCCGCGACTCTTTCACGGCCGTATCGGCCAAACCCACCACCACGAAGTTTTCCTTCCCCCCTCCGGAATCGACCTCCACCGCCACGGGGCAGGCGTCCACACCCTGCACCGCCGCCGACCACGTTCGGGCAAAATGGTTCATCGGCTCCAACCCAAACGGGCGTCCTCCAGCGAATAGGCCTTACGGATCCAGCGACACCGAGGGATTTCCCCTGGTGCCTGCCAGACCTCCACGATATCGAAGCGCACCGCCGGGGGACGGCACCGAAGCTCCCGCAGGTAGGCGTTGGCCGTACCGATGATTTTTCTCTGTTTTCCAAAGGTGACGGCGTGCTCCGGGGCCAGCCAAGCCCGCGGATGCCGGGCCTTGACCTCCACCATGACCAGTTCCCGCCCGTGGCGGGCGACCAGATCCAACTCCCCCCGGCGGTAACGATAGTTCCGCGCGAGGATTTTCAGGCCAGCCCGCTGCAGGAATCGGGCGGCCACCCTTTCCCCGTGCCTACCGGCCTCCCAACGATGCCTCCAGGCCGGGCAGGGCCGGCGATCCCACGGGTAGAAACGATCGGCGATGGAGCGGGCAAGGGCCGTGATCCGCGAGGGCGCGAAGGTGAGCCGCCGTACCGTAGCCGCGATTCCGATCCCATCCATATACAGGATATAACTTCGAAAATTCGAAAAGGATGCGGTCCCGTGAAAATTTTGCCACCACGGAGGCCGCCGCAATCGTGGGGCAAATTCCGTCTCCATCCACCACCGCCACGTGTTTCCTGCCTAAATGCTTGGCGGGCAGGCCATCCACCAGAAGGATTCCCTCTCCAGACGGCAAGGCTTCCAGGGCCCTGCGCATCGCCACCTGGCTGGCTACGAGGATATTCAAATCGGCAATTTCCTCGACCGAGGCCTCCCCCACGGCCCAAACCCCCACCTCACCCTCCGTCAGACGTCGAAAAACCTCTTCCCTTTTTTTTGGGGTCAGCTTTTTGCAGTCATCCAGCCCGGGAATCCGAGTGCCACTTTGGTGAAACCGGTACGCCGCCGCCACCACCGGCCCGGCCAGCGCTCCCCGTCCTGCCTCATCCAGCCCCGTGACGGACGCACCGCCGGCTTTCGCTAGCTCGGCTCGCCAATCGGGAGGAATGGCTCAGCTCCCTTTGGGAGCCTCCGCTTCCTTCACGGACATATCGGCCCGTTTGCGGAGATAGAAAAGCTTGGCGCGGCGGGTGTGGCCGCGGCTGTCGACCTCGATCTTCTCGATGCGGGGGGAGTGCACGGGAAAAATCCGCTCCACCCCCTCCCCGTAACTGATCCGGCGGACGGTAAACTGCTCGTTGAGCCCGCGGCCTTTGCGCGCGATCACGGTGCCGGCAAAAAGCTGGGTCCGTTCTTTGTCCCCTTCCTTGACCCGGGTGAACACCCGGACCTTGTCGCCGATCCGGAAACCGGCCCGGCCTTCCTTCAACTGTTCCTTTTCGATGGTTTCGATGACCTTCTTTTCGATGGTTTCGATGACCTTCGCGCTCATGCCGCCTCCTCCTTGATGATCTTCATTTCTGCCGTTTTCGTCTCTCCAAGTAAATCCCCGCGCCGCGACCGCGTCCGCGCCAGCGCCTGCTCCTTCCGCCACGCCTCGATCTCCGCGTGGTGCCCCGAAAGCAGCACTTCCGGCACTTTCATACCCCGAAAGTTCTCCGGACGCGTGTATTGGGGGCCTTCCAGCAGGCCGGCCTCGAAGGAGTCCGTGCCGGCCGACTCCTCGTTGCCCAAGACCCCCGGAATCAGGCGCACCAAGGCATCGATCAGCGTCAAAGCCGGCAAAGTCCCGTTGCTCAGGATGTAGTCCCCCACCGAAATCTCCTCGTCGATCCAACCTGCACGCACACGCTCATCGATGCCCTCGTAATGACCGCTGACCAAAAGGAGGCGCTGGTGCCTGGAGGCGAGGGAACGAACGTGACCCTGGGTTAGTTTTTTACCCTCCGGAGTGAGGTAAATGACATGAGCGCGGTCGGCCCCCTCACCCCGCAGATGTTCGATGGCATCCACGAGCGGTTCCGCTTTCATGACCATACCCGGCCCACCGCCAAACGGACGGTCGTCGACCGTTTTGTGCCGGTCGCGCGTATAGTCCCGCAGTTGATGGACGCGGATTTTGACCAAGCCAGCCCGCTGGGCCCGGCCGAGGATGCTTTCGGCCATCACGGCCTGGGCCATGGCGGGAAAAAGGGTCAGAAGGTCGATGGTCATGCCGGCTGCCCCCCGTCCTCCACTTCCACAAACACACGCCGCCCGTCGCGGCTGGCGGCGTTGAGAAGGGAGCGGATGGCCTCGATCGTGCGGCCGTTGCGGCCGATGATCCGGCCGAGGTCGTCCGGATTTACGCGGATGCGGAAAAGAATCCCGCGGTCGTCGCCGGTCTCCTCGACATCGATTTCGTCGGGATGGGTGACGAGCTTGCCCAGAACCATTTCGAGGAAATATCGCATGGGATTCCGGGGTTCACGCGGAGCGTTAGGCCTTGGCGGCGCGGCGGGCCTTGCGGATGAAGCTGGCGACGGTCTCACTGGGCTTGGCGCCTTTGCCGATCCAGTGGTCGATCCGGTCGAGTTTGAGCTTCATGCCCTCACTTTTGCCCATCGGGTTGTAAGTCCCGACCATTTCAAGAAAACGCCCGTCGCGCGGACTCAGCTTGTCCGTCACCACCACACGGAAGTAGGGACGGTTCTTTTTGCCCTCTTTCCGCAAACGAATCATCACGGCCATAAATCGATCTCCTTGTGCACCGACGGGGTTGCTTGGGACTTAGCCTAAGTTCCGCGGGCGAACCTCAAACCATAACGGAGGCAGACGCCCTTTCCAAGAATAAAGTCCGTGGGCTTAAGACTTTCCGACGGCAAGCGCTTCCACACATTCCAACCACGCGTGGATGATCCAACCGTGAATTTCCTGGATCCGGGAGGTATCATCACTGGGGACCACAATGGGGTGGTCGCAAAGTTTCTGGGCCGGGCCACCTCCTTTTCCTAAAGCCCCCAGAGTAAGGAGTTTGCGACTTTTAGCCACTTCCAGGGCTTTCAAAATATTCGGGGATTTGCCGCTGGTGCTGAAGACCACGAGCACATCCCCGGCTTGCCCAAAAGCCTCCACCTGCCGGGAAAAAACGTCCTCAAAAGACCAGTCGTTACTGATACAGGTCAAGGCCGTGCCGTCTGCGGAGAGAGAGAGAGCTGGCAGGGCTTTGCGGTTGCCCCGATACCGGCCCGTCATCTCCTCGGCCAGGTGCATGGCATCCGCGGCGCTTCCCCCGTTGCCACAGACCAGGACTTTGGAACCAGCCTTGACCCGCTCCGCCAGAGCCCGTCCGGCGGCTTCCACGACGGGGACCAGGGCATGACATCGCTTGACGGTCTCCTCCAAGGCGGAAAGATCGTGGGAGAGGTTCATGGCTAAACTCCGGTAAGACTCCCACGGAAGATGAAAATCGTCGAAAAATATCTTTGGCAGTCCGTTTTGGTGCCCCTTTTCTTCGTGATCGCGGCTCTTTTCACCCTTTGGCTGACCTTTGATATTTTCGACAAGATCGGTCGACTGATCGAAAAAGGACCGTCGGCATGGCTTTTGACCAAATACTTCCTCGTGCAGTTACCGGATCTGGCCCAGTCCATCCTTCCGGTGGGGGTTCTGTTCGCCACCCTTTACGTGTTGGCCTACTTTTCCCGGCATCGGGAGTCCGTGGCCCTGCTGGCCGCCGGGATGAGTCCGATGATCCTGGCCCGTCCTTTTTTATTGTGCAGTGCCGGGCTCTCTTTGGTTCTTTATTTCCTCTCCTTTTCCCTCTCCCCTACCGCCCAGGCCAACCGCGAAAAGGTCAAACGGCAGATCAAAAAGGAATCCACCGAAGAAAACTCTTTTTCCCAAGTGGTCTATCGGTCTCCAAAAATGGCCGGAAAAACCGAGGGAACGATCTGGTACATCGGCCGTCTCGATTTGAATGCCAAAACCTTGCAAAACGTGGAGATTTTGTTTCGGACCGACAGAACGCCCGTCGAATCGAATACGGAAAGGAAATCGGACTGGAGACTGCCGGTCCCATTCTTTCCGAACTTCAACTGCCGGAACTCACCGAACCGCCCACCATGCTGGCCGCCAAACTGGTGCCTCCAGATGTTCTGCCTTGGCCCGATGTTGCACGTTTGGCCGGTGACACGGCCCAGCTGAATGACCGGTTGCGGGCTCCTTACGCCACGGAAAACTGGCATCGCTGGATGTACCCGCTGGCCTGCCCTCTTCTTTGCTTGTTCGGCATCGCCTTTGGCATGACCGATGCCCGCCGGAATGTGGCGGCCACGGTTTTTAGCAGTGTGTTTGTCCTGTTTGCCTTTTTGGTCTTCACGCGTCTTTCGGTGGCCCTGGGGCAAGGCAACCGAATTCCCCCGTTTTTGGCAGGGACCTTGCCCATTTTTGGCTTTGGGCTGGCCGGCTTGTATTTATTTGCGGAAAAAGTGGGATGGCTTTGGGAGTTGCAGGGCTGGAGCAAGGAGCATCCGCGTGCCGCGGTTTGGCTCCGCAGACTCGGGTTGGTCCAAGGATGAGATGGATTCTTTTCTTGGCGGTGTGCCTAGCCGGAGCGGGATGCCTGAAACTTTCCGCGCAGGAACCTTCCCCCCCAGAATCCTCTTTGGTTCCCAAACGAAGTCCGGGCCGGCTTTTCTTGCCCCCCATGGAAACCAAGGCGGACACGCAGGACTCTTTTAAAGTTCCGCTTCCCGCTCATGCGGCAAAATCCCCAATAGAGTCCGGATCTCCGGGATTCCGCGTCACCTCCAGCCGCCAGCCTCAGCCTGCTCCTGCCGAGGAAGCCGATCCTCCCGCAACCTACCGCTTGCCGGATCGCGACGAAAAGCCGCCGATCACCCCGGAGGATTCCAACCTGAATCTTCCCTCCGACCTGGAAATCACCACGACCGACACAGGAGAAAAAATTCTGCTTCCAGCCGGCACCTACCGGCAGATTCTCCAGTTGCCGATCGATTCTCCCCTGATGCAAAGCACGGAACAGACCCGGCGGGATCAGGCCCCACCGGTGGAGCTGAAAAAACCAAAGTCCCGTTATGCGACCCCGGAGCGCAAGCCGGTCTGGGTTCGTTACGAATCGCTGGAGAAGATCAAAATTGGCGAAGCCGAGCGCCGCGGCGGGATCGATGTCCCATCCCACGGCCCCAAGGGACTGGGGCCCCGGGTCTGGTATGCCAAATCGGAAACGGCGGATCTGGCGAGCTCGGTGTTTTATTTTGTCTTTGGCGGTTTGGGCTACTCCACTGCCAATCTTTTAGGATGGTCGGCCGGAAACACGCGGGAGATTTCGGGGGATTTTGAATATCGCCTAATCCGGCGCTGACTCTTTAGGGGGACGACGAAGCTGAGGCCGTGGTGGCCGCCCCTGCGGTGGGATTGAGAGGTTGTCCATCCACCTGAAGAATCCGGGGGGTAACAAAAATCAGGGTGTTTTTCTTGATGGCTTGTTCTGTTTTCCCCTGAAAAGCACGGCCAAAAAGCGGGATATCGCCCAGCAGGGGGACTTTTTCGTCGATCTTTTGGATATCTTCACGCAATAAACCTCCCAACATTAAAGTATATCCATCATTAACCTCAACAGATGGAAGCGTGAGATCCCTTCGGACGAAAACTGGTTGCTGAATATTATTGGTCAGTATCGTCACCGAGGTGTCATAATACGAAGCGGCGAATGAGGAGTTGACCTGCGTCCCGTAATTAATAAATCCCTCAAAATCAACAAAGCTTGGTTTTAGTTCCATCAAGATGCGACTGTTGTCTCCGGTGATGTCCGGTTTGACTCCAAGTTTAACGCCGATCGGGACGGGATCGCTGATTTGCGAGGGAAATGCGCTGATCACTGTTTCCGGCCCCGGAACACCGGTGGTAATGGTGCTAAATCCAAGACCGGTGGTGGTGACCGGTGTGAAGGTCCGGATGGAAGATTGGGGATCGTTATATTCCTTCACATAACGGAATTCCTGGGACACTTCGATAACTCCCTCTTGTCCCCGTTTCAGGACTATGGATGGATTCGCGAGAACGTTGGCACTGCTTTTCTGGGAAACCGCCGTGATTAATGTGCGAAATTGCATTCCGTTAAGGATACTCCCTCCAACTTGCATGGTGTTTAACGCATAGGAACTGCTCTGGTTTGTCCCCGCCAGCACGCCTTGCTGCAGAAAAGACTGCAGCGTATTGTTAGGCAATAGTCCAACGCCCTGGATTTGGTTGAGTTGGGCCGTCACCCCTTGCTGCGTCGACGGGGATGGTGTGTTCCCAACGTTGTTGGTTGCCAGCCCAACAGGGATCGCTGACAAAAGATTCACACCTGAACCGCCCAGGGTTGAATTTACCGTGATGCTGTCAAGGTCGGTCTGATTGATCTCAACCAAACGAACTCCGACTTGAATCAGGAGGGTTTGTTCCTCAGCGGCACCAATTAATTGGCCAATAAGATCCAGCATTTCCGCATTATTGACTACGCGCAAACGACTTGTGTTTCGGTTATAGACCGCAAACGCACCCGGAGGGAACTTCACACCAAGTTCTTGTAAGCGCGCTTGTTCGTTGAGACTCGCATCGGCATTTTCAGTCCCAGCGGCGGTGGATCCCCCCCGCTGAGCAGGCGCACTGCTTTCTGAGGACGGGCTGCCGCTTTTGAAAAATGAAGGACTAACAGTGAATTCCCTCGGAATCAGATCGGGTCGGCTTTCGATAAGAGGACTGAAGGTCACACCGACCTCGCTCAGGCGGGATTTTACACCGGCAATTTGAGCAACGTAGCGCACCACATCTCCCAAAGAAACATCCCGCAGCTTTAAGTTGACAAGCTGGCTGCTTCCAATGTCTGAACTTACCACAAAATTCACGCCTGTCTTAGCCGGATCAACATCATACTGCCGACTTAATGCGTTCAGAGCCCGCCGGACGGATTCAAGATCGGCGCCGGCAAAATCGACCTGCGGCAAGCGGGTATTTCTTAATTTTTGCTCCAGGGCAAAGGTGGTAGATGCAGTCAGCGGACCGGCAATTTGGGCGCCTCCCTGGCTCATTCCTTTTTTGGGGTAAATATTATTCCAAGTCTCACGGACCTCCCTTTTTCTTTGAAGATTGGCTAAATCACGCGAGCCTGCCGCGACTAAAGAGCGTTCTTGATAAATTTTTCGAATGCCGTCCGTGGCAACGACGTTGAAAGGGTCCAGCCGCAAAATTTCTTCATAGGCAGTTTCGGCCAATTCCAATTGCCCGGTTTCGCGCAACTGTTCTGCTTCTTTCAGTCGCTCCTGAATCTTTTGTAATTTCGTGAAAAACCTGTCGGTTAAAGCCGGATTGCCATCCTCTCCGTCTTGGGCCCCGCTGCTTAAGATTCCTCCCGCTTTTTCCAAAAGACC
>RGTE01000360.1 GCA_010025475.1 Verrucomicrobiota bacterium | reverse complement strand
GTACTCAAGGAACTCAAGGTATTCAAGGAACTCAAGGTACTCAAGGTACACAAGGACTTCAGGGCACTCAAGGTACTCAAGGTACTCAAGGTACTCAAGGAACACAGGGAACTCAAGGTACTCAAGGAACACAGGGAACTCAAGGTGTTTCAGGTCCAGTAGCAGGTTCTGCTAATCAAGTTGTTTATAAGGATGGTTCAAATAATCCAACTGGTTCCAATAATTTAACTTTTGATGGTACATCACTTTATGTAAATCAAATTACAGGTCCAACACAACTTATAATTGACCCAACTGCAATTGGTGATAATACTGGAGCAGTAAGAATAAAAGGTGATTTGTATGTAGATGGTACAACTACACAAATCAATTCAACAACAATTGAACTTGCCGATTTTGTGGTTGGTATTGCTACAACAGTACCAAATAATAGTTTATTGAGTGGTGCTGGAATTGGTATTGGTTCAACTGGAAGTGGAGTTAGTTTCACATATAATGATACTTTAAACATAAAAGCACTTGAATCAAGTGTAAATTTAAATGTAGTATCCGGAAAGACATACAAGATTGCGGGAACTGATGTTCTTTCCTCAACAACTCTTGGTTCTGGTGTAACAATTTCCTCATTAAGAAGTGTTTCTCCAAATTTAATTAGTGATAGGACTGAACTTACTTTAGGGCAACCAGATTCTGGAGATTATCTGTTACTTTACGATGTAAGTGACAGTACATTAAAGAAGGCAACAATTCAAAATGCTGCTCTTCAGGGATTGCAAGGTACTCAAGGTACTCAAGGAACTCAAGGAACACAGGGCACTCAAGGTCTTCAAGGAACTCAAGGAACACAAGGCACTCAAGGTACTCAAGGTACTCAAGGTACTCAAGGAACACAGGGAACTCAAGGAACACAAGGACTTCAGGGTACTCAAGGTACTCAAGGAACACAGGGAACTCAAGGAACACAAGGACTTCAGGGTACTCAAGGTACTCAAGGTACTCAAGGTACTCAAGGTACTCAAGGTACTCAAGGAACTCAAGGTCTTCAGGGAACCCAAGGTACTCAAGGAACTCAAGGTATTCAAGGAACTCAAGGTACTCAAGGTACACAAGGACTTCAGGGCACTCAAGGTACTCAAGGTACTCAAGG
>RGTE01000359.1 GCA_010025475.1 Verrucomicrobiota bacterium | reverse complement strand
ATGGACCGGGCCCTGGAGATCGGCGCCGACATCATCGGCATCAACAACCGGAACCTGCGCACCTTTGAGGTCGACCTGAAAACCACCGGGGAGTTGGCCCCGGAAATTCCTTCCGACTGCCTTGGCATCAGCGAGAGCGGGATCCGGACCCGTGAGGATGTCCGGTTTGTCACGGCGCAGGGAATCCATTGCCTGCTGGTGGGGGAGTCGCTGATGAAAAACGAGGATCCTGCCAAGGCGCTGCAAAACCTGAGGGAGTAGGTTCGGCGGGGGAGGGGCCGGAAATAGCCCACCCTATCCTTGGGCCGGATTTTCCGCTACCATCGGACATGCCCGTCGGGTTTGTTTTTCTCGTCTTGGTGGTTTTCGTGTCGACAGGCCGGGCTCAGGAAACCAACCGGCCCACCTTCCGTCTGGGGATCGATGTTTTGGCGGACGGGGGATTTCGTGAGCTGAAAGGCAAGCGGGTGGGATTGGTGACAAATCCCTCCGGGGTCGACGGCAACGGGGTGCCAACCTGGAAACGGTTCCGCGAGTCGGCGGCGGTCAACCTGGTGGCCCTCTACGGGCCTGAACACGGGGTTTTCGGCAAGGTGGGCGCGGGGAAGCACGTCTCCGGAGAACGGCACGGGGAGGACAAAAACAGCGACGGAAAAATTTCCAAGGACGAGGAGACCGGTATCCGGGTTTTTTCCCTTTATGGAGAGACCCGCAAACCTACCCCTCGGATGCTGGAGGGTGTGGATGTGATGGTGTACGACCTTCAGGACATCGGTTGCCGCTCTTACACTTATATCAGCACGCTGGGATTGGTGATGGAGGCGGCCGAGGAACAGGGGATCGGGGTCATGGTGCTCGACCGCCCCAATCCCCTGGGAACCCGGCGGGTGGAGGGTCCCCGGCCGCAGGGACCCGAGGTGATTTCCTCGTTCATCGGCCAGTATGACATTCCCTACGTCTACGGCCTGACGGTCGGCGAGCTGGCCCGGTGGATCAACGGGCACCATTTGAGGAGGCCGTGCCGGCTTTCCGTGATTCCCATGAAGGGCTGGTCGCAGGAAATGGTCTGGGAGGATACGGGTCTCCCCTGGGTGGCGACTTCCCCCAACATCGCCCGGGTCGAGGCGGCGCGCGGTTATGTGGCGACGGGATTCTT
>RGTE01000358.1 GCA_010025475.1 Verrucomicrobiota bacterium | reverse complement strand
TATTACAACCATCTCTACGCAAAAATGGATCTCCTCAAGATTGACCGGTCTTTCACCTCCCGGGCGGTCAACGACGGTTTCTCCGGTGGGGAGAAGAAACGTAACGAAATCCTGCAGATGGCGATGCTGGAGCCCAAGTATGCGGTCCTTGACGAGACCGACTCCGGCCTGGACATCGATGCCCTCAAAATCGTCTCCCACGGCGTCAATAGCCTACGCGGGCCGAAGCTGGGGATCCTCGTAATCACCCATTACCAGCGGCTGCTTGACTACATCGTTCCTGACGTGGTCCATGTGATGGTAGGTGGCCGGATTGTAAAGAGCGGGCCGAAAGAGTTGGCGCTCGAGCTGGAGAAGAAGGGCTATGACTGGGTCGAGAAGGACCTGATCGCCGCCTGAAGGGGGAATCCATGAGCGAAGTCGAAGCCAAGGAAAAGCCGGATCTGGCCATTGACCAGGATGTCGGGAACTTTTCGTATCCCGAGGATTACGCCTTCAACGCCGGCACCGGCCTGACCGAGAAGACCATCGATTACATCTGTGATGCCAAGCAGGATCCTGACTGGGTCCGCGAGTTCCGCAAAAAGGCGCTGAAGGTTTTTCAGCAGAAACCGTTGCCCACCCATTGGGCGAGCAAGGACCTGGAGAACATCCACTTTGACGACTTTCGCTACTACCTCTCCAAGGGTGCCAAGCCGAAGCGTTCCTGGGACGAGGTGCCGGACGATGTGAAGCGCACCTTCGAGCGTTTGGGGATTCCGGAAAAGGAACGGATGTTCCTCGCGGGGGTGGAGGCACAGTTCGATAGCGAAGCCGCCTACTCGAACATCAAGAAGGCGGTGGAGGAGCAGGGGGTGATCTTCGTGGGCAGCCGGGAGGGGTTGAAGGAGTATCCGGAAATTTTCCGTCCCTGGTTCGGTAAGGTGATCCCCACGGCCGACAACAAGTTTTCGGCCCTGAACAGTGCCGTTTTCTCCGGTGGATCCTTCATCTATGTGCCGAAGGGCGTGAAGGTGAAGCATCCGCTGCAGGCCTACTTTCGGATCAATGCGGAGAACTTTGGCCAGTTCAAGCGCACCCTCATCATCGTCGACGAGGGGGCGGAGGTGACCTACATGGAGGGTTGTACCGCTCCGAAGTTTGACTCCGTCACCCTGCACAGTGCGGTGG
>RGTE01000357.1 GCA_010025475.1 Verrucomicrobiota bacterium | reverse complement strand
TGGCCTGGTTGGCCTTGGGGGTGAACCGTCCGAGCCGGATGGCGGACGGGTTGGTCGGATCCGGGACGTAGTGGGCCCGACCGGAGATGCCGTCACCGTTGGCGTCGAGGGGATCGGCCAGGGCGAGGATGGAACTTTCCGGAACGGCCTCGAGAAGACCCATGCCCACGAGGGCGGGAGCCACGCGAACGGAGTAAAAGGACGGGGTGACCCCGGAGAATTGGTATTGGGGTTTGCGCAGGGAGTAGGGAGTTCCGTCCCCATAGGCGCCGTTGGTGTAGGTAAAACCGGAAAGCGTGACCCCGGCCTCGGGAGTCCCGGCGGTGGATCCGGGATGCAGCTGCTCTCCCAGCGCCGGGTGGGGATCGCCGGCCGCGGAGGAGCCCACCTTGACGACGGCCATTTGCAGGGAGGATCCCGGAGGAGGGAGGAGGGAGCGCCCGTTGTTGATGTGGCAGGCCACGCAACTCTGGGCGACGAACTTGGGGCCGAGCTTGCCGATTTGATTGGTAAAGACGGGATTGCCCGCCTCGGAATGCGCCCCGGTGAGAAAGTCCGTGTGATGGATGCGGCGGCCGAGCATGAAGGGCTGCCCGTTCTCGGGAGTGATGTTTCCCGCCATCTGTTTGAAGCGATTTTCCGGCTCGTTGGAGTACTGGTAAGGCAGGGCGGTCTGGCCGCCAAGCCAGGTGTCTTCGGGAAGGATGGAGGAATCGAAGGACGTTATGCCGGCCACCGGCGAGGATGCATCCTCCCATTCCTTGGCGTACCAAGGAACGATTCCCCTCCCGACGATGTAAAGGAAGGTGGTGCCGTAATAGTTGTTCCGGCCGTTCCTCGGCGCGAGGATGAACTGGCTGATTTCCAGCTCCATTTTGTCCCCGATCTGGAGCGGCCGGTTTTCAGGAACCTTGGAGGAAATGGTCGTGGTGTAGTGGAACTCCGTTTCCCCCGGAAAGCGGACGGAGGCGTTGGTGGAGACCAAGGTGGCCTGGACATTGTGATGGTAGGTGGCGAGGGCGGTGGGGCTGTTTTGGGGAAAAAAGAAGGCGCGGAATTCGGCAGGATTGAGCTCGGCGTAGGTGAGGAAGTTGAAGGTGATGGAATTTCCGCCCTTGGCGACCCGGTCGATAATTTCCAGTTCCAGCATGCGTTGCTCCCAATACCAGG
>RGTE01000356.1 GCA_010025475.1 Verrucomicrobiota bacterium | reverse complement strand
TCCGGTGGCGGAAAAATTCGGCCGATCGGTGCATTTCGATCGAAGGCTGGCGCTCCATGACCTGGAGGGAAGTCGGGCCCATGCCGCGGTCCTGGTCCAAGCGGGAGTTCTTTCACGAAAAGAGGCCGCCTCGATCCGGAAAGGTTTGGATCGAATAGAAAAAGAAATCCGGCAGGGGAAGTTCCGGTGGAAGGACTCGCTGGAAGATGTGCACATGAACATTGAAGCGGCGTTAACCGCCCGCGTTCCGGCCGGAGCCAAACTCCACACCGGCCGGAGCCGGAACGACCAAGTGGCCACCGACATGCGACTGTGGTTGCGGGAAACGATCCAAGGGGATCTCCAGGGCGTCGCCGCGTTGCAGCGGTCTCTGGTCCAGTTGGGGGCGCGGTACCGGGAGGTGATCCTGCCCGGATACACCCACTTGCAAAGAGGGCAGCCGGTTTTGCTGGCTCATCACTTGTTGGCGTACGTCGAGATGTTGGAAAGGGATAAGGGGCGGTTGCAGGATGCGCTTCGACGGGCGGAGGTTTTGCCGCTGGGGTCAGGGGCGTTGGCGGGGAGCACCCTGCCCCTGAACCGGGAAACGGCGAAGAGGATTTTACGTTTCAGGGAACTCAGCACCAACTCCATGGACGCCGTATCCGACCGGGATTTTCTGGTGGAGTATCTGGCCTCCGTGGCGCTTGGGGGAGTCCATTTGTCCCGTTTGGCGGAGGATCTAATCCTTTTTTCCTCCTCGGAATTCGGCTTTCTCCGGTTCAGCGAAGCCTTCACGACCGGCTCCAGCCTGATGCCTCAAAAGAGAAATCCCGACATGGCGGAGTTGGTGCGGGGCAAGAGCGGGCGGTTGACCGGGCATTTGGTGTCATTGCTGACCACTCTCAAAGGGTTGCCCCTGACGTATAACCGAGATTTGCAGGAGGATAAGGAGGCGGTTTTTGATGCGGCCGATACCTGGAGAAATTCGCTGGAGGTCATGGCTCGGGCGGTGGCTTCGATCGAGGTGGATGCCGGAGCGTGCCTTTATGCGGCCTCCGCACCCGAACTGCTTGCCACGGATGTGGCGGATGCCCTGGTAAAGGCCGGGATGCCCTTCCGGAAAGCGCACCAAGTGGTCGGGGCGGCGGTCCGGACAGCGGAGGAAAAAGGCACCCGGATGGATCGTTT
>RGTE01000355.1 GCA_010025475.1 Verrucomicrobiota bacterium | reverse complement strand
GGGCAATGACTCCGGGTGGTCATGCCGGCGCCAACACCGGCGGTGGCGGAGGCGGCGCAGGACACTGGGCTGCGGGCACCGCAGGTTACGGTGGATCTGGCATTGTGGTGGTCAGCTACGCACCGATGCTTTTTTATGCAAACGGGCTGGCCGCGCCCTTCACCCACGTGGCCAACACGCCGTCCACTGAGCAGAGCCTCCCCATCACCGGAGTCAACCTAATCGGGCCGACAACCGTCACCCCGTCAACCGGGTACGAGGTCTGCACCACCGCCAACGGTACTTATCAGTCCGCTTCGCTGTCGATTGTGCCCACCAACGGTTCGCTCAATACCACCGTCTACGTCCGAATCGCGGCGGCCACGGCCCAATCCTCGCCCGCCGGGGTGCTGACCGTGACCAGTCCCGGCCTGCCGGACCGGCAGATCCTGCTCAACCAAGGCGAGATGCATGCCGGGTTGTGGAACAGCGGCTATTTCAACATCCCGATGATTTCTGGATCGCAGTTTGCCGGGGACATGACGGTGGAGGCCTGGATCAACATCGGTTCCTACGCCAGCTGGGCCCGGGTGGTGGACATCGGAAGCGGGCCGGATGCGGACAATATTCTTCTCGCCCAAAACGGTACCAGCGGCCGGATGATCTTCAGTATTCGCAACGGGGCCACCGAGGCCAGTGTCATCGCCGACAATGCCGTCCCGCTCAACACCTGGACCCACGTGGCTGGCGTGGTGGAGGCCAACGGCAATCTGAAACTTTACGTCAATGGCGTGCTGGTGAAATCCAACACGCAGACCACAGTAATCCCTCGGGAAATGAACCGCACCACCGGTTATATTGGCAAGAGCAACTGGGCCGATGCTCTTTGGAACGGCCGGATTACGGACGTCCGGATCTGGAATGTGGCACGGACGCAGGCGGAGATTCAGGCGGCGATGGCGATCGGTGCCATCTCCGGTCCGGCGCTCGGGCTGACGGCCGCCTATCCGATGGGCTCCACCGGGCAGGCGCCCACCGATGACGTCAGCGGCAACAACTACAACCTCACACAGAACGGCAACATGGAGTACATCAAGGACAACGGTGCCACAGGAGCCTCCCAGTCCCTGACCTTAGGCGAAACCATTTCCGGCACCTCCACCCTCTGGGTCGGGCAGAATTCACTGATCCT
>RGTE01000354.1 GCA_010025475.1 Verrucomicrobiota bacterium | reverse complement strand
TTCCCCTTTGCCGCCAGTGCAACGGTTTTTCTAAATCACCGACCCGTCCGGAATTGTGCTTCCCTTCGGAATGATCACCACGCCATCCCGGACGTAAAAGCTTTTTCCATCCATGTTCCGCTCCTTTCCCGCTGCACCGATCCGCACGTTCCGACCAATCCTCACGTTCTTGTCGATAATGGCGTCCTCAATCATTGTCCCCTCCCCTATGCCGATGGCAGGTCTCTGCCTCTTTCGATTGTCCTCCTGCTGAGCAGGGGTCTCGTAGTAGTCCGCCCCCATCAACACAGAGCGGCGAATCTGGCACCCTGTCCCAATCCGCGAGCGAATTCCAATCACCGCCTGATCCAGAATACTTTTACGAATCACGCACCCATCCGAAACAATCGCCCGAATCACCTGACAATCTTCCACCACCGAACCTGGAAGAAAACGCGCGCGGGTGTAGATCGGGGCCGTGCTTAATCCGAAATCAAACTTCGGCTCTGGGGCCAGAAGATCCAAGTTTGCCTGATAAAAGGCCCCGATGGTTCCAATATCCTCCCAGTACCCGTCATAAAGGTAGGCTGAAACCTTCCTCTGCCGGATCGCCTCGGGGAGAACGTTTTTTCCAAAATCGTCGCCCTGGGTCTTAGCCAGGCAATCCCGCAAAACCTCCCGACGGAAGATGTAAATTCCCATGGAGGCCAAAAAGGGACGGTCGGGCGGCAGGCCGGGCGCGGCCGCCAAGGCATCCAGGATCTTTGGATCCTTTGGTTTCTCGACAAACTCCGTCACCCGGTGTTGTCCGTCCACACGGAGTAGGCCCAGACGCGGGGCACTTTCCCGATCCACCGGCAGGGCCGCGATGGTGATATCGGCCCCCGAAGAAGTGTGCCTTTCGAGCATTTTCCGGAAGTCTGTCCGGTAGAGCTGATCCCCGGAAAGAATCAGGACGTGGTCGTGGGGGTGATTGTCAAAATGCACCAATCCCTGCCGGACGGCATCGGCTGTGCCCTGAAACCAGCTGGTAGCTTCCCGGGTTTTTTGGGCGGCGACGATTTCGATGAAGCCGCGGGGAATGAAGTCGTCAAACCGGTAGGCCTGCTGAACGTGGCGGTGCAGGGAGGAGCTGAGGTACTGGGTGAGGAGGAAGATACGTTTGATGCCGGAGTTCAGGCTGAGGCTGATG
>RGTE01000353.1 GCA_010025475.1 Verrucomicrobiota bacterium | reverse complement strand
GCAAATTTCTTTGGGCCGTAATCTGGACATCTCCTGACCCGCTTAGGGTGAAGCGAAAGAAACGACCGCGGTGGCTGTCGCCCCAGTCGGCATCGGTGGCGTCGGCCCAGCCAAAACCGCTGGAGACGGTCTGGGTCGAGATCGTGACGGTTTTGCCAGAACCGTCCGGGTTATACATCAAGGTGCCGAAATCTCGGCCGCTATAACCAACATGAGCCAAGGCTTTGGTTCCGGCGATCGCTAGGGCGGCCAATGCCACCCCAAGAAACTTATAATTCATATTCTGTCCTTCCTCCCGAACGGGTCGGGAAATTTGTCCCCAGGTGGGGACGTTGGGTAAAACCTCCAAAAGAGACCGCGCATCGGCGCGGCCTCCGTCAAACGTGATGGGGAGGTTTAAGCCCGGGGAGGTGGCAGGAGGGGGGAAGTGGGGTCCAGATCCTGCGGGAGGCAGGATGCGGGGAGGAGTTCGCAGGAGCGGCAGGGGGAAAGCTCACTTCTGACCGAGGAGAGTATCCAAAGGAAATCGATGGGCGCCGGGGTGATGGGGGCAAGGGTGGCGGGAGAAGAGTCCGGCCGGCTTTGGGCGATGCGTTTGCAAAGACCGCAGGGGTGATGGCCGTCGAACGTCTTGCGCAGGCCTTCCTTCAGTCCGGCCTCCTGGGAGTAGGAAGTGATCATCCATCCCCAGGCGACGGTTTGGAGAAGTCCTTGGGGCAGGCCAATCTGCCACGCGAGGACAAGGGCGGAAAGGAGGGCGGTGAGTTTTTTCAAGGGATGGGAAGGCTACTGGGCCGCGTGGACGTTGCCGAATTCAGGATTGGCCCGGATCTGGGCGGCGGTGCGCTGGGGTTTGGGCTCCCGGATCGCGGTGATGAAAAAGTTGAGGCCGAGAAGGGCGATGAGGGCCCCGGCCACGCGCAGGGAAACGGATCCGATCCGGTTGCGGGTGGCGAAGAGCCCGAGGCCCACCCCCAAGAGATGGATCAGGGCGGTACCGAGGACAAAACCGGAGGCGTAGGCAGCCGGATGGACGAAGCCGGGCATCTCGGTTCCGTGGGCATGACCGTGAAAAAGTCCGAAGACCGCTACCCCCGCCATGGCAAACAGAACCGGGATCCGGCGATCCGCCAGAATCGCCAACCCCAGAATGAGCACGGAGGAGGCAATG
>RGTE01000352.1 GCA_010025475.1 Verrucomicrobiota bacterium | reverse complement strand
TATCTTCACCTTTGAGGAAAAGCGGGGCCCGATCCGGGGCAAGCGGGTGGCGTTCATCGGGGACGCCGCATGCAATGTCCCGCGGTCATGGGCCGCGGCGGCGAAGATCTTCGGGTTTCATCTGGCCTGTGCGGCGCCGAAGGAATTCAAACCCCTGCAAACAGGGAAGCATGTGAGTTGGACCGAGAATCCAGCCGAGGCTGCGAAGGGTGCGGACGTGCTTTACACGGATGTATGGGTCTCGATGGGCAAAGAGGCCGAGGCGGCGGCCCGGGAGAGGGTCTTTGGTCCTTACCAGATCAACCGGAAGCTGGTCGGTCAGGCCAAGCCTAACGTGCTGGTGATGCATTGTCTTCCCGCCTACCGGGGCAAGGAAATCACCGCCGATGTTCTGGAGGCAAGGGCGCAGGATATCTTTGACCAGGCGGAGAACCGGCTTCACACCCAGAAGGGGATCCTGGAGTGGATCGTTTCCAAGCCGTTGATGAAGAAAGGTTAATGCATATTTCCGTTTGTCTCGACCCGGCGATTGTTCAGGGTACTGTTATTTCATGTCTGCGACTCCGGCACCCGCAACCAAAAAGGTAAACCTCCGCACTCCCGAGGTCATGGAGGCCGTCCAGGCCCAGGTGGAAAAGCATTACCGCAGCCATGCAGTGGAGTTTGTCCGCGCCACGGGGCAACCGCTTGTGGCCAAGGACATGACGGTGGTGTTGGCGAAGGCGTTCGGTTTTTGTTACGGGGTGGAGCGGGCGATCGACTTGGCCTATGCCGCGGCGAAAGTTTTCAAGGACAAACGGATCTTTTTGTTGGGTGAGATCATTCACAACCCCGAGGTGAACGAGCAACTCCGGGAGATGGGGATCCAGTCGCTGAAGCGGGGCCCGAAAGGATACGACCTTTCCGGCCTGACGGCGGAGGATGTGGTAATTGTGCCGGCCTTCGGCGCCGAGGTGGAAACGATGGATCACCTGAAGAAGCTCGGGTGCCAGACCGTCGATACCACCTGCGGGGACGTGATGAGCGTGTGGAAGCGAGTCCGCCAGTACAACAAGGAGCGGGTGACCTCCATCATCCATGGAAAGGCCTCCCACGAGGAGACGATGGCGACGAGCTCCCGCGCGCTAAGCGGCGACGGGCTCGGCCACTACCTAGTCGTTTACAACCTCGC
>RGTE01000351.1 GCA_010025475.1 Verrucomicrobiota bacterium | reverse complement strand
GTAGGCGTAGATGGATTCCCGGTCGCTGACGGGGACGCCGTCGAAATTTTGTCCGATCTCGATGGATTGCGGATCCACGATGACCGCGTATTTGCGAAGCTGGTGAATGATCCGGTTAATCTCTTTCCGTTTCTCCGGCGTGCCGTAGCTCATGGAGTAGCTGGCGTAGACCACCCAAGGATTGGGATGGGTCACCAGCTTGTAAAGGGCCTCGGGCGGTTCCCCCACCGCGATGACATAGTGCGGGATGCCCATGTAACGGGCCCAGTCCTCGGAAAGGCTGACCTCCTCGTTCATCCAGGAAAGGATTTCGTAAAGGTTATGGTTCCGCTCTTTGAGGGCCTTGAGGAAGGGATCGGAGACCTGGGGATTTTCCAGCTTCTGTTTGATCGACCACTCGGCATCGATGAGCGTGACAATCAGGTCGGGCTTGATGAAGTCGCGGATAATCCGCTGGTCCTTGAATTTCCGGTTGATCCGGTTCCATTCGACGGTGGCGGGGGCGCGGATAATGACGTCCCGCTGGTTATGGCGAAAGATTTCGTAGCCGATTTTTTCATATTCCCGTTCCCGGGTGAGTTCAAAGACGTAATCCGTGGTGCCGAGGAGGCGTTCGAGGGGCTTCTTGCCGGCCTTGGTGAAGTCGTCGACGGTGTTGTAGACCTTGATCTCGCGGTGGTTGCGGTGACCGAGGGCGACGACCTTGCGGATGTACTCCGCATCGTCCATGCCCGCAACCATGCCCGTGACGAGAGTGCGCATGGGGGAACGATGGCAAAAATTATGGAAAAAGCGATCTCGTTGTCGTCTTGGTCTTTGGGCAAGAAAGTCTCATCTGGAAATCTCTTTCCACCTGACCCTTAAAACTTTCCACGAAAAGTGGTGGCTAGGGCCGGAATCGAACCGGCGACACGCGGATTTTCAGTCCGCTGCTCTACCAACTGAGCTACCTAGCCGTTTAAAAACTACTAAAGCCTAAAACAGCCGCCTGTTTGTGGAAAGCGCGGTTTGCAGAGAGATTCTTCAGCCTTTAAGATTTCCCCATGAATCAAGAAACCACGGTCCGTCCTGAACTTTATGTGAAGGTTTGCATGGCGCTGGCGGCATTCAGCCTGGTCACCATTGCCATCTGCCAAGTCATCCAAGTTACCCGACCTCCCCAGCAGCCCAT
>RGTE01000036.1 GCA_010025475.1 Verrucomicrobiota bacterium | reverse complement strand
TTTCTCCCACCAAATAAAAAGACTCCTTGGTGCTTTGGGGCAGGCTTTGACGGAGTCCTTGGCGGAAAGAGGTCCAAAATTTGGGCGGAATATGCTTCACGGCATCAAGCCGGAATCCGTCGAGGTTGAAGCGCTTGGCCCAGTCGACGGCATTTTCGATCAGGAAGGCCGAGGCAGCGGGGACATCGTAATTGAAGCGCGGCAGGAAGGGTTCGAACCAGGTGGTGAACTGGGTTTCGTTGTCCCACTTGCGGAGATTTTTGGTTCCGTCCGGGAGCAGGAGGGAGCCAAACCAGTCGGGATGCTTCTTGAAGTCGGGGTGCTCCTCGTGGACATGGGCGAGAACGAGATCGAGCAGAATGCTGATCTTTTTCCTTTCGGCAGACTCCGCCAAGGCCGTGAGGGCTGCATTGCCGCCAAAGCGGGGCTCCACTTCGGTGGAGCTCACGGGCCAGTAACCATGATAGCCGGTGTACCACCGGCGGGGCTCCTTGTATTCCTGATACGGGGGTAGCGGGTTCTGGTTCACGGGAGAAAGCCAAAGGGTATTGACCCCCAATTTTTCGAAGTATCCCTCGTCGACCAGTTTTTTGACTCCGGCCAGGTCGCCGCCGAAATACTGGGCGGGCGCCTCCACCTTGGGATCGGGTTGAGGGTTGTTGGAGGGGTCGCCATCGACCAGGCGATCGATGAAAGCGAAGTAGATGATATGGTCGTGCCGGTCGGTTCCGGCCGGCGGATCGTCCCCGACGCGGACGCGGGCAGGAAAGGCGGGCATGCCATCCCCACCAACTCCCATGACCCGAACCCAGGATCCGAGCGGCAAACCGGAGGTTTTCACCTGCCATTCGCCATCGCCAAACGGATCCGCCCCAAGGATCCGGGAGGTTCCGTCGGGCAGTTGGGCCACGGCGGAAATCCGAGCTGGCTTCCAGCTTTCCGGAGCTGTGCCAAAGGTCAAATGTTCCGGGAGCCGAGCCTTGGCGAAAAGGACCGGAGCGGAGTCCTGACTTTCGGAAACCTGGACGACCGAATTTTCGTGTCCGGCTCCATCCGCCGCTTTTTTGGGATTGGCGGGGTCAAGCCGCCATTGTTCATCCACCACCAGCTTGTAGGGATGGGACCCCGGGGGCAGGGGAAGGGAAAGCTCCCAAATATTTTCCCCGGTCTTTTTCATGGGATTTGCCCCGGGATTCCAACCGTTGAAGGAGCCGGCTACCGAAACTGATTTTTCCGCTCCCGTTCCAAAAAAACGGAATTTCGCCCGGGGTCCTGGGGATACCGCAAACGTGAAGATGCCTTGTCGGGGTTCCCCCTTTTTTTCTCGGATCCGGAGAATCAAATCTTCCATGCCCGTCGCCCCGGCTTCTGGGGTGATCCGAAGGACGAGCTTGGAGGAATCCAATTCCACCCGGGTCTTTTCCAGGGGGGCGGGCCTTTCGATTTCCAGTTGATCCTGGGTGGTAAGTGACAGAAAACGGGTCAGATCAAATTCGGCATTTTTTCCGCCATTCAAAATTTGTACGGGGATAGATCCGATCGAGGAGGTTTCGGTCGCAAGTACGATTGGAGCCAACCCAGGCGACAAAAAAGCAAAAATCTGAAGCGGAATTAAAAGGGACGATTTGAAATAGTTCAACGCTGGTGAAAATACATCTCCACCAAAGGTTTGGGTAAGAAAAAACCCTTTGTTTTTATATAAAAATATGTAAATTGTAGTTGTTGAGAAGGGTTTCAAATCAGCGCCTTTTGGGGGTTTCCGTTGGCCGAAAGGCCGGTTCGGGGGATATTGTTTCCGTGGCATCCCTTCCTTGGTTTTCCGTTTTGCTATTTTTGTTTGCCATGATGCCTCGCAGCGCGATTTGCCAAGAGAGCCAGTGGCAGTCCTTGGCGGGCGAGGCCAGTGCGATGAGTCGGAAGGTTTCCCCGGAAAAAATGGATTATAACCTTGAGGTCGGGCCGGTTCTCCTGAATGTCGGGGCGTCTTTGAACGGAGGTTACAACTCCAATGTCAGCCTCTCGAAATCCTCCCCCCAAGGGAGCGGATATGCGACCCCGGCAGCCAACCTGACACTGATGTGGCCTCTCACGGACCTCAACACCCTGAAATTTTCCGTGGGGGTTGGCTATTCCTATTATTTTGATGTGGCCGAAACCCAAAGTCCCGGAGGTTTTTTTATCACCCCCACCAGCGCCCTGCAGGGGACCTTTTACGTCGGGGATTTTCGTTTTACTCCGTACGATCAATTTTCCCTGCAGAATGACCCCACCCAGGCCGGGGAATTGAGCAATGTTTCCCGCTTCAACATTTTTCAAAACAGCGCGGGGGTGAAGGTGGATTGGGATTTGGCCGACCTGATCATCACGCCCGGTTTCGACTGGTTCAATCTCTGGTCCAACCAAACTTCCAACCAAAACCTCGACCGGCGAACCCTCACTCCGAGCCTGGCCATGACCTACTATATCACCAAAACCCTCATCACCGGACTGGAAGGAGTGGCCGCCATCACCGCCTACTCCCAGGATCAGGCCCAGTCGGTTCCTAACTCGGGCAACCCGAGCCAATCCACCACGGTCTACGGCCAAAATGACAATAACATTTATCAGGTCGGCCCTTTTGTGAATTGGCAACTTTCGGAGTACATCACCGTCACCGGGCGGGCCGGTTGGGTCTGGGGGGAATTCACGGGAAACAACACCCCGGAAAATGCCGCGGGAGGCAATCCTTCCACCTGGTATCTCAACCTGGGATGGGCCCACCGTCTCAACGAGTATTTGAATTACCAGCTCACGGCGAGCCGGAGCACGCAGCTCTCCGCCATCGTGGGAAGCAATTATGTGCAGATGTGGAATTTTGGGGCCGGACTCAACTGGAACATCATCGACCAACTTTCCCTCAGCACGCCTTTTTCCGCCCAGCTGGGACAGGTTTCGGGAAGCGCGGCATCCCAGAATTACCAGCAATACTCGGCCGGGATCACCCTCGGCTATCGGATCACCGAAAAACTCGGGAGTAACGTGAACTTTCTTTATATTCTGAAGGACAGCAACTCCTCCGCCTACCCCGGATACCAGCAGTGGAATGCCGCGGCCGGTTTTAACTATGATTTTTAGCCGGTTCCGCGCCGGCCTGGTTTTCCGCCTGAGGGTGGGATTGCTGGGGATTCTGGCTTTTGCCGAAAGCATGGGCTGGGGGCAGGCGAGATTGACGGTTCGTTCCGGTGAGGGGGAAACAACGGCCCCGGCGCCATCCCCGGTGGTTCGCAACTTTTCCGATCCGGCCAAAGGAAACCCCATGGATTCCCTGGATGATAAAAAACCGGTTGCCGTGGGAAATCTTCTCGAATTCCGGATCTTGGAGGATCTGGATGAAGAGCCGGATCCAAAAGCCGACCCGAATGCCCCCAAGGCCCTCCCTTCGAATCTATTGCAGGTTTCCGACAGCGGGGAGGTGGAGCATCCCTATTTCGGGAGGATTCTGGCCAAGGGCAAAACCCACCGGCAACTGGCCGAGGAAATCAAAAAAATCCTAGAGCGTCCGGACGGCTATTACTACCAAGCCACCGTGCTGATCTCGCTGGCCACCTCGGGGGTGTCCCGTGGAAAGGTATATATCAGCGGGGCGGTCGCCAAACCCGGACCTTTTGAGATTCCCGTCAATGAAAACATGACCGTCAGCAAGGCCCTTTCCTCGGTGGGAATCATGGAGGACCGGGCCGCAATCAACCAGATCAAGCTGATCCGCAAGGTCGGGGAAGGGGCGCCTCCCCCCGAGCCGATCGTGGTGAACCTGGATGACATCCGCAAAGGAATCGCCGCGACGGACCGGGTGTTGGAACCGGAGGACCAGATCATCGTGCCCGCGGTGACGAGCCGCGGCCAGGTCAGCATCGCCGGCAACGTCGCCCAGGTGGGCAACTATCCGATCCCCTTGGATCGGGATCTCACCGTCAAGGATGTCGTCGTTCAGGCCAAGTTCGGGGATTTCGCGGACAAGCGCCGGGTGAAACTCTTCCGCAAGGGCCAAAAAGGGGAGCCCATGGAGATCGACATGGTCAAGATCCTCGAGACGGGGGAGGAAGAGAACAACCCGGTGTTGCAGGACGGGGATCATATTTTCGTCCCCAAACGGCTGTTTAACTTCTAAGGAGGAAACGTGGCCGAGCTCGGACCAGAACTTGCGATTGGTGGCCCGCTTTCCCCGGCGGCGCTGCGGGCACGGGTCTACCGGTATCAGCTCCTATTGCGCAAATATTGGTGGCTTCCCGTGATGGTGTTGTCCGCCTCCCTGCTGGTGCAGGGGGTCCGGTATTTTTTAAGCGATCCGCTTTTCGTGAGCACCGGCCGGATGATGGTGGCGCCGCGCATCATGACCAAGGAAAGCACCGTCTACACCGAGGAGCTGACGAATTATTTCGGCACCCAGGTCTCCCTGATGCAAAGCGATGAGATCAAACGGCGGGCGGGCCGGTCGGTGGAGGCGTCGCATCCCGAACTCAAGGGAACGATGGCGGAGCTGGCCGTGCAGCAGGAACCCAAGGCGTCCATTTTCATCCTGAAAGTCACCAGTCCCGACCCGAAATATTCCCAGCTTTTCGCGGATGCCTGCATGAGCGAGTTTTTGGAATTCAAGCGGGAGATGCGGGGGGAGACCTCCCAGAAAACCGTGGACGCCGTGGCCAAGCAGCTGACCGAGCTGGAAAAAACCATCGCCGATCTCGACCAAAGGATTTTCCAGTTCAAACAGGACAACAACGTTATCTTTTTGCAGGAGCAGGGAAATTATGTGGGGTCTTACCTCGTGGATCTCAACAAGCAGTTGGCGGAGTTGAAAAAGGAGGCCCAACTCCTCGATCTGATGAATATCGATCAAACGCTGGAGCGGGAAGCCCAAGGCACGGAGGCGACGCCGGGCAAGGATGGGGCGGGCAGTGCGGCTCTTGTGGAGGGGCCGCAGTCGGAATACATCCAAACCAAGCGCCAGTTGCAGAAGGCCAAGGCGCGGCTGGAGCAGATGTCGAAATATCTTCGGCCGAAACACCCGAAAATTCTCGCCTTGAAGGATGAAATCACCCGCTCGGAGCGGAAACTGGAAATTGTCCGGCAGCAGAGCCGGGAATCCGTGCAGGAAAAACGGCAGGCGATCCAACTGCAGATTTCCAACCTGGAAAAAATCGTGGCGGAGTCGGAGACCAAGGCCCTCGAAGTCGGCCGGAAGATGGCGGAATTTGAAAAACTCAAAACCGAGCGGGACCGGCAGAAACAGCTCTACGACTCCCTGCTGGGGACGGTGCAAAACGTCAATGTCAGCCAGGACGTCAGCCAGTTTGACGTGAATATCCTGGAGCAGGCAACCCCGGCCATTTCGATCAAGCCGGGAGCCGTCCGAACGCTTCTTTTGGGGTTGGGGGTCGGCCTGATCCTGTCAGGGGCTCTGCTCTTTCTGCTGGACCGTTTCAACGACCGGGTCTCCACCGTGGTGGAACTCACCGAACATTTTAACGAGCCGATTTACGGGCAGGTGCCGGAGGAGGTGGCGGATGCGGATGGACGCCTGCCCCTGTTGACCCCGCAGGACACGAGGCACGTCTATGCCGAGAGCTTCCGCAACATCCGCTCCAGCCTTCGTTTTGTCGGGGTGGACGGAAAAAAGAAGAACCGGGTCATCCTCGTGACCAGTCCCACCCCGGGGGATGGAAAATCCACCATTACCGCCAATTTGGCGCTCACCCTCTCCTTTGCCACGACGAATAAAATCCTGCTGATCGACGGGGATATGCGGCGGGGAGGGTTGCACCGTCTTTTCGGGCTGGAAGGCGAACCTGGGTTGGCGGAGGTTCTGGGCGGGCAGGCGGATTGGCGCAAGGTGGTTCAACCTACGCGTTACCCCAACCTTTCTTTTCTCTCCGCGGGAGAGCCGACAGGCCATCCTGGGGAGCTGATTTTCAGCGCGGCCTGCGAAAATTTGATGGAGGAGCTAGGCCGGGAGTTTGAGGTGGTGATTTTTGACACGGCCCCGGTCTTGGCGGTCGACGATACCCCCAGTTTGGCTCCCAAAGCGGACGGCACCTTGGTGGTTTACCGGGCTGGCCGAACCTCCTGCCGTCTGATGCGAAATTCCCTGGAGGCCCTTTACTCCCGCAATGCGAAGGTGCTGGGCATCATCTTCAACGGGGTGGATCCCAAACAACCGGAGTACGGGTATTACAAATACACGGAGTATTACTATAGCAAAACGGTGAGTCGAAAACGGGAACCCGCCGCCGCGACCAACGGGGCAACCCCGGAAAAGGTGGAGCGTTCGGAAGCCGCCTCTCCTGAGGCCCCCTCCCTTGCCACGGCCAACGGAAACGGGGATGGTCCACCCCACGTCACCGTAAAAAAGACCTAGCTCAGGGAAATGCCCGCCTTGGCCAAGGCGAGCGACAGGTCGTCTTGCGGGGGGAGATGGATGGTTTGCCAGCCCAAGCGGTTGGGCGTTTCCAGGTTTTCGGCCAAATCGTCGATGAAGAGGGAGGTTTCCGCCCTGGCGCCGGCGGCCGCCAATGCCTTTTCATAAATTTCAGGATGGGGTTTTCGTGCGCCGACCTCGTGGGAGTAAATTCGCGGTTGGAAGATGGGAAAGAAGTCGTAATGAGTCTCCAGATGCTGGATATGGGAGGCGCAGGTGTTGGAAATCAGTCCGAGGGGATAACGGCGGGCGAGTTTTTGGGCGATGGCCACCCTTTCCGGGAGGGGATAAAAAATGTCGCAAAATGCCTCCCGCAGGACCGGTTGGGCGTGTCCGAGGTCCAGTTCCTCCGCCAGGAGGGTGAAATATTCGTCGCAGCTATGACGACCCCGCTCATAGTCGTGGGCCCGCTCGTGGGACCAGATTTTTTCGCAGAAGGAGGTCAATTCCTGGCCGGAGGCCTGCGCCAAGGCCCGGAGCTTCTCGCCAGCCCGCAGGCCCACCAAAATGTTCCCCAGGTCGAAAAAGATGTGGGTGACGGGATGACTCACGCCGAAACGCTGTCGCCTCCGGGGACTATTTGGAAGTCTGGATGTATTCGCCGGCCCAGCCTTCGGGGGGGGAATGCTGGAGAAACCCCTCGCAGATTTTCCGGTACGCCCTGGACGGCCCGTCGTTTGGGTCCAAGGCAAGGGCCTCGTCGAATTTGGCGATGGCTTCATGAAATCTCTTTTCGGCATGCAGTTTCCAGGCTTCCTCAAACAGCCGGACGACCCGGGCTTTGGCTTCCGGTAGTTCGCCTTTTTTGGCAAGCAGCTCGTAACAGGGGACGGGCTCCGTCTTGCCCTTGACGATCATGTTGGCAAGAAAGCGGGCCTCGATCTTGTCCTTGGCCATCTCGTAGGTCTTGCCGCCGATCATGATGTGGGTGTCGAAGGGTTTGTTGGCCGGCTCAAAGCGGGCGGCTTGGTTCACGGCATCGCCCATCACCGTGTACTGAAATTTCTGTTCGGACCCCATGTTGCCGGCCGCCACCTCCCCGGTGTTGATGCCCATGCGCGCGTCGATGTCGCAGCCGTACTCGGCCTTGAGCTCCTGCTTGAGGGTCTGCAGCCGTTCCTGCTGCTCCAGGGCCGACCAGCAGGCTTTCCAGGCGTGGGAGTCGGGATCCGGGTCGGGCCACACGGGGACACCGAAGTCGGCCATAATGGCATCGCCTGCGTATTTGTCGATATAGCCGCCATATTTGGTCACCAGGTTGCTCATCGGGGTGAGGTAGCGATTCAGGATCTTGGCGAGATCCTCGGCCGTGACGGATTCCGAGATCGTCGTGAAGCCGGCCAGGTCGGAAAAGAACATCGTGGCCATTTTCTTTTCCCCGGTAAGCCGAAACCGGTCGGGATCGGCCTGCATGTAGGCCAGCACTTCGGGGCTGACCATGGTGGAAAACATGCCGCGCACCCGGCGCTTTTCCCTTTGTTCCAAAACAAATTCATAACTGAGGCATCCGATTCCGCCCAAAAGGAGAGTGAGGGCCGGGTTCACTGCCGGCAGGATCAGGTTCATCCGATCCTGGATGAAAAAGGTCAGGACGGCATAACCCAGTGCTGCGAGGAGCAGGAGGCCGAGTCTCAGAACCGGCTGGCTGGTGGCGAGGATGAGGAGAAGGGCGAGCAGGGAGCCCGCCACGAGCAGGGCCGGAGAAGTCCATGCCGGCGGAAGCTGCAGAAAGCTGCCGGTCAAGGCTGCGCCCAAGGCGGCAAGGTGGACCTCCGGTCCCGGCATGGGGTTGGGGTAGGGGGTTTTGAGGACGTCTTTGGACCAGTTGCCGTACGGACCGACCAAGACCAGCTTGTCCTTGAGCATCTCCCCGTTTTGAAAAACCTTTTCCCAAGTGGAGGGGACGAACAGCTGGTAAATGGGGATCGCCTTATAGTTGAAATTCGGGGGCCCGGCGTAACGCATGAGCGCGGAGGCCCCTTCCGGGATGCGCGCCCCGAGTCCGGCCTTCTCGAGCATCCGGCCCGTCAGGGAGATGGCGGAGGTGTCCTGAAAAACCCTGCGGTAGTGGGCCCGCCGGATAATGCCGTCCTCATCCGGCCACAGGTTGACGTAGCCGACACGCCCATTCGGGTTGTCCGAGGCGATCTCCGTGACGCCGTTGGCCGCGAGCATGGCAGGCAGGGCCAGTTGCACTGAAGTTCGGCCCAAGTTGCTGACCTCCTCGAAAGTTCCCCCGGTGACCGCCCGGCTGCCAAACTCATCCAGCGCTTGCAGGAGTTCGTCATCCCCTTCCTTGGCGGTGGGGAACATCAGGTCAAGGGCGACCACCTTGGCACCGGCTTCGGCGACCCGGCGGATGACATGACCCCAGACGGATCGCCGCCACGGCCAGGACCCGGTGGACATTTCCGCCAGGGCGGGATGGGCGGCCACTTCTTCCTCCATCAGCACGTCCTTGTAGGATTGTTTGTCGATCGCCAGGAATACGATTTCTGGCGAAATCGGTGCGGTTTGGCCAAAGCGGATGCGCAGATCGCGGGTGTAGTATTCCGCTTCCAGCAGGGGCTTGAACTGGATCAGGGCGAGGAGGCCAAAAAAGAGAGCGGTGCCGGCACAAATACCGGCAAGGATCAGGCGGCGAACCAAGGCGTCTTTTTTGGCAGTGCGGGCCATGGAAAAATCCTAAGGGGTGGCGTTGGGGCGGGACAGCGTGGATTCCTGTTTGGCGGATTCCTGGTTCAGTTCGTTTTCAAATTCGCGGATCAACTTTTTTTCGTAATCAACGACCTGTCGCTCCACGGCGGCCACGGCCTGTCGGCGTGCCGCTTTTTCCTGCTCCACCTGCTTTTCATGTTCGGAGTTGGCGACCAAGGCCCCGATCAACATGCCGGCGAACGCGCCCGCGCCGGCCCCGATGGCGGCCCCGTTTCCACCTCCCGCCATGGCCCCGATGCCGGCACCCGTGGCGGCGCCCCCGAGGGCCCCGATGCCTGCGGCCGTCGGCGCCCCGCTGCCGGGCCCGAAGCCCTTGCTTTTCATGGCCGCCGGCACTCCGGCCATCAGGTTTTGCCGGTACTGCTTCACGTCTGCCAAAATCGCCGCCAACCGGTCTTCCAGCGCTTGGGCCGCCGTGCGGCGTTTGGCCTCACCATTCTCGAGTTCTCCGCGGGAACGCAGCAGCGCAGGAGGCGGGTTGCTGGTCTCGCGCGCAAAGATGGATTCAAGGGCGGGGATTCGCGTCATGGGAAGAAGATCCGCGCTCAAAGCCATCCAGGTTCCGGACGAGCGCACCGCCCGTCGCAGGGTCCAGCCTCCCTCCAAAGTGGTGCCGGCCGGGATCACCGTTTTGGCTTGGGCCAGATCAAATACTTTTCCCGGGGGCAGGTCGTAGGCGTAGACGATCCTCGGGGCCAGGCGCTGGTGGGTCGGGGAAATTCCCGGGGGAATCGAGACCGCGACCACCGGGGCTATCAGGATATCCTCCTTGGCTTTCAAACGGATGGCGTAATCCACGGAAACGCCGTCATCCTCCTGCCGCATGCGCAGGGG
>RGTE01000350.1 GCA_010025475.1 Verrucomicrobiota bacterium | reverse complement strand
TAGGGGCCAAGGTCTCCGCTTGTGCCCCCTTTCCCGTCCGGACCCTCGTCCCAATCGAGTCCCAGCCAACGCATGCCGCGAAAAATGACATCCACCGCCTCCTGCGTGTTCCGGGCCTGATCGGTGTCCTCGATTCGCAGGATGAACTTTCCTCCGGTGTGCCGGGCATACAGCCAGTTAAACAGGGCGGTCCGGGCCCCGCCGATGTGAAGCATCCCGGTGGGCGAAGGGGCAAAGCGGACACGGACGGAACTCATCTCACCTTTCTGCCAGCAAGCCACTCACACTTCAATGTCGGTAGTCCAAGCTTGGGTAGGGCGACCAGTCCCTGGGTCGCCTCATGGGAATCTGGCTCCTATCGAGATAACAAGGGGGACTAAGGACAGCCCACCCTACACAAATTCCAGCGGGATCCGCCCGTTACTGGCCACCAGGTGAATTTTCCCGGCCGGTTCCCCTGGACTCATCCTAACCTGCCCGCCCGCCTCCTCCACCAGCAACGCCCCGGCGGCTACATCCCAAATACTGACCCCTTGTTCGATGTAGGCATCCAACCGTCCTGAGGCCACGTAGGCCAGGTCCAGAGCCGCCGACCCCATTGCCCTAAGTTTTCTCACCCGATCCCCGTAGTGGTGATAAAGCTCAAGGCACTTCCTGATCGTTGCTTTTCCCTTGGAAAAACCCAGCGCCAGGATCGCTTCTTTTAAGTCGACCCGCTTGGCCACGTGGATCGGCCGGCCGTTGCAGGCACTGCCTCCGCCCGCGTGCGCGGAAAACATCTCGTCCCGGTTGGGATCATAGATCGCTCCCGCCAAGGTCCGCCCGTCCAGGCGGCAGGCGACCGAGACCGCGTAGTGGGGGATTCCGTAAAATAAATTCACGGTGCCGTCGATCGGGTCCACCACCCACTCGTACTGCCCCGGCCGCGCCATTTCCCCACCTTCCTCCCCCAAGAACCCGTGATCCGGGTGGACTTTCAGGATCTCCTGCCGGATCAGCTCCTGGGTCCGGCGATCCAGCTCCAGCTTGATGTCGTGTTGTTCCGCGGCGTCGACCTGCAGGGCCGTGTGCTTGGCCTCGCGCAGGCTTTCCCCGGCCTTTCGGGCCACCCGTTCCGCGGTCTGGCGGAGGGATTGCGGCTTTTCCGACACGGATCTACGACCCGGCCTGG
>RGTE01000349.1 GCA_010025475.1 Verrucomicrobiota bacterium | reverse complement strand
GGCTTGGATGGGTCTTTCGGCCGGTCATGCCCAACAGCCGGACACGAAAAACCTGCGGGTCGGCGTTTTCATGGAAGACCCTTTTGTGATGAAAATGGCCCTGGGATACGAGGGTTTCTGCATCGAATTATGGACCCGGATCATGGAGCAGCATGACTGGAAATGCTCTTACACAGAGTTTTCGAATGCGAATGAGATTTTGGAGAAAATCAAGCGTGGGGAGCTGGATGTGGCGGTGGGACCCTTTTACGCAACCAGCGAACGGGCCAAGTGGCTTGATTTCAGCCATCCGTTCCATGAGTCCGGACTTCAGATCATGATCAACACAGAGCGACACCATACCCTCGGGAAACTCTGGAGGGGGTTGGTCGAAGGGGGGCACATCAAGATTCTTTTGGTTGCAGCCGCCCTGATCCTCATCCTGACCCACCTGCTTTTGCTTTTTGAATGGAAAACCAATCCGCAGTACCCGCGGGAATATTTTCCGGGATTCGCGGACTGCTTTTACCATGTCATGTCCATCTGTATGTCGGGAAAGGCCACCCACCGGGGAATTCCCGGCCCATGGGGAAAGATCCTCGCCGCCCTCTGGCTAGCGGGAGGAGTGGCGGTGGTTGCGTACATCACCTCCACGATCACGGCGGTCATGACCGCGAACAAATTACGCGGGACCATCCACGGGGTGAGGGATCTGGCGGGGCAAACCGTGGCGGTCATTCAGGGAACCGTTTCCGAAAAGGCGGCGCAAAATTACGGTTTGATCACCGTCCCGTATCCAAACCTGAAGTCCGCCGCGGATGCCGTGGTGAGGCGAAATGTAAATGCAGTGCTCTTCGACACCTTCGCCCTGCGGTATTACGATCGCATGCATCCGGAGCTTCCTATCGGGGAGGTGGGCCAGGTGTTTGAAAAAGGCGCCATCTGCTTTGCCATGCCGGTGGGCAGCAAGTTGAGGCAACCGATCAACCAGTCGATCTTACGAATGAAGGAGGACGGGGTCATGCAGCTGTTGGATAGTAAGTTTTTTGAGGCGGCAGAGAATTGATCGGACGCCTTCTTTAAGCCTTTAGACCCGATGATCAACGAGGCGGCGTGGGGACACGCCGCCCTACCTTTTTCACAACTCAGAAGTCTTGCGCGAAGTAAGTGAAGATGATGTTAGCGCCGGCGCGGCGGATGGA
>RGTE01000348.1 GCA_010025475.1 Verrucomicrobiota bacterium | reverse complement strand
CGTTGCGATAGGCCGGGGGCAGGAGTTGGTGGCCGATCCGCTTTTGGCGGCGACGGTGCGGCTGTATGGGGAGCCGGTGATCTCCGCCAACCCGGACCTGTTGAATTCCACCTCGAACGATGCGGGCCCGTGGGGGGCTAAGGAGTTTCTATACTCCTTCAACAATGACCTTGGACCGTTGGGCTCACCGGAGTTTTTGGGTAGCGTTTCGAACGAGGTTGGGACCGGCCAGCGGATCCGGTTCAGCGAGGATATGCTGGAGCAGATTCCGGGCTTGAAAGCGGCTGTGGAGCTGTATGGGGATCCAGTGGTCTCGGCCAACCCATATCTGCTGAACTCCACGTCCAACGAGTACGGCCCGTGGGGGGCCAAGGAGTTTCTCTACTCCTTCAGCAACGATGTCGGCCCGCTGGGCTCGCCGGAGTTTCTGAACAGCGTGAGCAATGAGTACGGCACGGGGCTGAAGGTAGAGCTGGCGGAGCCAGTGTTGGATCTCGAAGCACCTTGATCGGTGTAATCATTATGAACAGACACCATCTTTTGACTTCATTCATTGTCCTACTTTCCCGGGAAAGTGGGACGATGGTGAGGAGAGGAGGAAGGGCGGTTTTATGGGCTGGGGATCAGGCAGAAAGAAACAGAGGGAGTTGGCCGAGGATCTTGTGGCCCAACGGTGCCAGGGTGTGTTCGACCTCGCGCCCGCGGTATCTTTTGTGCACGAGCTTGGCCAGGGCCAGCCGGCGGACATGCTCGCAGACGGTTTGCCGCCCCATGGGCACCCTCTCGCGGATCTGCCAAAGAGAAAGCCGGGGTTCGGCCTGCAGGAGCTGGAGGATCTCAATCCGGCGGTGGTTGGCCACTCCCTTGAACACCCTTTCAAGCTGCCGGAGAATCGACGGGTCCATATAGGATATAACCACGGAAAATGAAAAAGGATGCGGTAAAAAATCGTCCTACAATCCCAGGATTGTGTGATGATGGGTTGATGGGTGCGGGGCTGATCGTCCTACGATCCCGGGAAAATAGGATGATGGGGAATGGAGAGCGGATCGTCCTACGATCCCGGGAAAATAGGATGATGGGGTTATGAGGGTGGCGGGGAACCAGCCGGAGCCGGAGGATGCCAAGCCGCTGTTGCGGGCCATGCTGACCCGGGCCTTTCTGATGCTGGAAGTTGCCAAGG
>RGTE01000347.1 GCA_010025475.1 Verrucomicrobiota bacterium | reverse complement strand
CGCCGGAGCGTTGAGGTTGATCGGGCTGGGCGTCCAGGAAAGGATCGGCGTCGAAAGGGCGGACTGGGTCGAGAGGGTGCCCGAATTGGTGGCCGAAGTTGTATTCAGCGATCCCTTATAGACCGTGTTGGTATCCGTGATGGAAAGCGTGGTGAGAGTTGTTCCTTCCATGGGCGCATAGAAGACCAAGGCAGAATCACCGTTGGCCGCTGTTTTGCTCAGGCCAGCGGAAAGAGCGGTCGCCACCTGGTTGGAGTTCAAGACGGTCCAGTAAACCCTGACATCATCCATCGCCCCCTTGAAACGGACGGTGTTGCTATCGTTGTTCAGGGCGTCTTGAGTCGCGGCAAAACCAAGGGCAGGCGTGACAGTGGGACTCAATATTCCGTAGGTATTGGTCGTGGCCATCGACCGGCCGTTCAGATACAAACCCAAGACTGCATTGGTGGCATCGCGCACCATCGCCACGTGATACCAGTTGCCGGCGAGCACGGCTTGGGGAGCGGATCGGACGCTGTGAAAATCGCCCGTGTTCGTTGTTTGCATTTGTCCGAAAGAGAGAGATCCGTCGGGCAACAGGTCCAGATCCACATTCGCCGTTCCAGTCACTCCGTTGTAACTTTGCCGAACCAGCTGGACGTTGTTGGCGCCGAACGAATCCGGTCTCATCCAAAAACAGATGGTATAACTGTTCCCGTTCGGGCTTTGAGCTACGCCAGGCTGGAAATAGTTCGTGGTGGTCGTGGCCGGGTTGAGCACCAGATAATTCCCAAATGCGCTCAGATCCGGGGCGGAAACGGCCGGCGACCACCCCCCCTTCACCGGTCCGGCCGCCGAGGCAAAGACCGCGCGAACCCGGTAGTACCGGATTTGGTTGGTCAGGCCCGTGATTGCCAAATTGGTGACCGATCCTCCCGATACGGGTCGGTCTCCCCCCGTCAATCCCGTCGTGAAAGTTGGCTCGGTCGACGCCTGCACTTCGTAACCGGCCGCGCGGGCGACCGCGCCCCACGTGGCCACAAAGCCGCTGGAGGTGGACTGCCGGGTCACCAAACTTTCGGGGACTTGGGAGACGTTCGGGTTCGTCCCCAAGGTACTCACCTCCACCCCGTCGTTGATGCCATCCCCGTCGGTGTCGGCATTATTGGGATCCGTCCCGGTATCCGTGGGAGACACGTAGATGC
>RGTE01000346.1 GCA_010025475.1 Verrucomicrobiota bacterium | reverse complement strand
TCCAGCACGGATCCGGGATACACCACGGGTGCGGTGGGTCTGCTGACTTATCTGATCGGCGGACTAGTGGCGTATGGCCAGAACAAGGCGGCGCTGATCCTGACTTTAACAGTGGTAATCCTTTTGGCGCTGAAACCGTATGTGCACCAGGTGTCGCGCCGGTTCAGTAAGGAGGATGTGAGGATGGCGCTGCAGTTTGCCGCCATCACGGGGGTGATTCTGCCCCTGGTTCCGGACGAACCGTGGGGACCGTACGGGGCCTTCAACCCGCACTCGATCTGGTTGATGGTGGTCCTGGTTTCCGGAGCCTCCTTCGGTGGTTACGTGGCGGTCCGGATGTTCGGGCACAAGCTAGGCATCGCCCTGACGGGACTGATCGGCGGGATTGCCTCCAGCACAGCCACCACTCTGGCGATGAGCAAGGAGAGCAAGGCCCAACCGGCCCTGACGGCGGATTGCGCCATGGCCGTGGTACTGGCCTGCACCGTGATGTTGTGGCGGGTGGCGGCGCTGACGGCCGTGGTCTATCCGCCGGTCTTGAATCAGATCATCGTGCCATTTCTCGTGATGAGCGGCCCGGCGTTCCTGTGGTGTGGGTGGCGACTGCTCCGGCATGGAAAAGGGAATCCCCGGGACGGTGCGCCGGAGTATCGGAATCCTCTGGGTTTGAGGGATTCCCTGAAGTTTGCGGCCTTTTATGCGTTGATCGTCTACCTGGTGAAGGTAGGGCAGGTGCGGTACGGGGAGACGGGAATCGATACTGTTAGCGCCCTGTCCGGCCTGATGGATCTGGACGCGATCTCGCTATCGCTCACCCGGATGGCGGGTGAGGGCGGGATCCTAGAGATGGCGGTGAAAGGAATCCTGATCGCCACCGTGGCGAATACAGTGGTGAAGGCGGGGGTGGTGGCGATTTGGGGGAGTTCGAGGATGAGGCTGTTGGTGTTGCCGGTAATGGCGGCGACAGCGGTGGTAGGCGTGGGGTGGATTGCTTGGAGATAGAGATTTTCGTTTACGATTACGTTTAGGTTTACGAAACCGAAAACCATGTAAACGTAAGGCGTAAACCTAAACGAACGGTTTTTGGCTGGGCTTAGGACGCCCGAATCTCGACCGGCATGGTGCTCAGCCGGTGGTAGATCTTGCCGAGGCGGTAACGGGGCCACCAGCGATACAGATAGATGTCGAG
>RGTE01000345.1 GCA_010025475.1 Verrucomicrobiota bacterium | reverse complement strand
TCCAACACCTGCTGGTACTGCGCCATGTCACCCTTGGTCTTCAGCGTGACTCCCAGGTTGGCGACCACCTCCTGCACGCCCGGCTTCAGCTCGAGCGATTTGTGGAAGCACTTCACCGCCTCGTCATAATTTTCCGCCAAGAAAAGCCCCTTTCCCAGCCGGTCCCAGTTGTCGGCGTCCTTCTCATCCATGGCCACCAACTTCCGGAGCGCGTCGATCTCACCCCTCTGCTGTTCGTTGGCTTTGGCTCGTACCCCGGGGATCGAGTCCGGAACTCTCAGGCTGGGTGCGGGGAGGGCCGCCGGGGCTGTTGCAGAGGTTCCTCCGGTCGCCGGTTTGGATGCCATGATCGTGGTCATCTTTTTCGGTGAAAAATCCATAAGCTCACGGGCCATTTTTGCGTCCACTTTGGCCAGTTCATCCACCACCTTCTCGTAATCGGTCAAATCACCCTTTGTTTTCAGTGTCACCCCGAGGTTGGCGAGGGTCTCCCTGTTTCCCGGGGAAAGCTCCAGCGCCTTGCGGAACACTTTGACTGCTTCATCATAAATACCCGCCAGATACAGGCTCTTGCCCAGCCGATCCCAGCTGTCGGCATCCTCGGGCTTCAGGTTGACGAGCTTCCGCATCGCCTCGATCTCCCCCTTGCTCTCCACGCTCACGGCCGCCCCCGCTCCCTGCGCCATCAAGCCCTCCGCCCGCCGCCAGATCTTCGCCTCGTTGGGCGCCGCCGGACGGTTCGTCGGCTCGCCGGGCACCGGCTTGGCATCGGGGCCCTCGGTCGGCAACAAAATCGCGGGTTGTTCGATGAGGGCGATCCCCGCGCCGATCGCCAGCAGGACGCCCAGCAGGGAAAACAGCACGATCTGGATCCGGGCCGTCATCGTCAGGCCACGGAACCAAGCGGCGATGCGGTTCTCGCCGAACTCGTCGTACAGCATGACTGAACACTAAACCCCCGCGCGGTTTAATCCAAACAGAGCCTGAGGATCCCCTCCTCCAAAACGCGCCCTCGGTCGGCCCCCGAAATCAGTTCCATTTGCAGCTCATGCAACCGCTCCAGCGCCCGCCGCACCCCGGCAACGGGTCGGTGGGCGCACAGGGCCGTCACTTTGCCCAACCTCCAAAGATTTGGTTTTTCACCTTTCGCGTTTCGGGGGAGGACCGACTCCGCCCCCGGATCCAAACTC
>RGTE01000344.1 GCA_010025475.1 Verrucomicrobiota bacterium | reverse complement strand
CGGTGTAGCCTTGGGGCAGTCTCCATTTGACGGAGGGTGCCATGCCGGAATCGCCCGGATTTTTCCAGTAGATGTGCCAGCCAGGCTTCGGTTGGAACCGTAGACCGACGGTGAAGGGTTGGCCGGGTAAGATGGGCTTGGGTTCCGAGATCAGGTCCACTTTCAGTTGGGCATCTTGAAAGACCGGAGCTGCCGCCAGGCTGGCAGGGCCAAGAAGGGGGATCAGGCCCAGGAGAAGAGCAACAGGGGTTGGGCAGGCCATGGGGTTAGGTTAATCTTCTTTTGGGACATGGAAACCGTTTCCGCCGACCTGACCAAGCAACTGCGAAACCTCCCGCATCGGCCGGGGGTGTATCTGTTCCGCGACCGTTTCCACCGGGTGATTTATGTGGGCAAAGCCCGGGATCTGCACCGGCGGGTGAACCAGTATTTCCATCCCTCCCGGCGATTTGTGGCGGATCTCAAGACCCGGGCGCTGCTCCAGAGCATTGCGGAACTGGAAACGCACGTGGTGCGGAGCGAGCCGGAGTCGATCCTGCTGGAGGGACGGCTGATCAAGGAGTACCGCCCTCGCTACAACGTCAGTTTCCGGGATGACAAACGGTTCCTGATGGTGCGGGTGGATTTGGACGAGCCGTTCCCCAAGTTTCAGCTGACCAGGGCCAAAAAAGACGACAAGGCGCGTTACTTTGGCCCGTTTGCCCATGCGGGAGCCCTTCGGCAGACGCTCTCGCTGATGCGAAAAAAGTTCGGTTTGCGGTCCTGCCGCCCGGAAATTCCCGGGGAACGGGACTACCGGCACTGCCTCGATCACGTGATCCAGAACTGCAGTGCTCCCTGCATCGGCAAGATCAGCCGGGCGGGGTATGCGGAGCGGGTGAAGCAGGCCTGCGATTTCCTTGAGGGGCACACCCTGGAGATGCGGGAGTCGCTCAAGGAGCAGATGAAGAAGGCGGCGGACCGCAGGGATTTTGAGAAGGCCGCTTCCCTGAGGAATCTTTTGGATGACCTGAAAAAGACCACACGGCCGGCGCGAAAGTTTTTCCGTTCCCTGCCCAGCACGGTGGTGCCGGAAAGGGAATTGGAGGCGCTGCGGGATGTGCTGCGCCTGCCGGCGGTACCGGCCCGGATCGAGTGTTTCGATATTTCGAATATTTCCGACACGCACAGCGTGGCCTCGATGGTGGTGTT
>RGTE01000343.1 GCA_010025475.1 Verrucomicrobiota bacterium | reverse complement strand
AATCTTTATGTCGGGGAGAAGGTGGATTCCACGTACCTTGGTCGTGGGGAGGTCAACCAGAGCGGGGGAACCTTGAACTCCTGGTACGTTTTCGTGCAGGAAGGGACCTACAACCTGAACGGCGGAACGCTGTCGGTCGCCGGGGTAGGCGACGGGGCGACCAACGCGAACGGGACCCTCAATTTCAACGGGGGCGTCCTGCGTGGCACGTTTTCCAATGCGAACTTTCTCGTCGTCGATACGGCCACCGTTCAGTCCGGCGGGGCTATCTTTGACACGCAGGGCTACGATCTCACGACCAGCCAACCGTTGGCCGGTCCGGGCGGATTCCTTGGCCTATCTCGGTTCCACCAAGGTCGAGGCTGGCATCCTCGAGATCCCCGGGGCCAACTTCACCGCCTCGATCGGGGCTGGGACGATGACGGTCAGTTTCCTTACTCCTCCGCCCGATGGGGAGTACACGGTTTTACCAAGCTCTTTGAACGGGAGTCCCACCACTACCTTTAGCGGATTGGGAACGTTCCAAACCGCTTCCTTCTCCCCGCTCACCGGCCGGGTCACCGTGGCCACCGTTTCGGGATTCAACTACTGGGCAGGAACGAATACGACCATGACGCCGGAGCTGCTCCTCTCCTATGGGGTGGGTGGGGCGTCCGCTCCGGGTCAGGCGGGGGAGAGCACCTCCCTGGCGTTGACCTCGGGGGTTCTGCGTCTGACCGCCGTTGTACGAACCAACGACCCGGCCTTAACGGTTTCGGCACAAACCAGCACCAACTTATCTTCCTGGGCCGATCTGGCCACGAACCGCTTTGGGGTATCTGCCACCAACACCAACGGAGTGCCTAGCGGCTGCCAGCGAAGGGTTTTTGAAGCCCCCATCCAAGGCGAAACCCGAAAGTTCCTGAAACTGAAGGTGACCAGTGAATAATTCCGCGGGAGGGGCCCTTGAAACCCCTGATCATCGAGGGATAGAAAGTGCCATGCTTTTGAAACATGACGCTATGGCGATTTTTGGAAACGCAAGCAAATTGCATCAAGAGGAAAAACTATGAAAAATACATTACCGAATCACCAAATTCATCGCGCCCTTCGAGCCCTCATGGGGCTTTCCTTAATGGTGGGGATCTCAAATTCGACTTTCGCCCAGTATACCGTCTGGAACAATCCAGGTATAACCAACAGCTTCACTTATGCTGCGG
>RGTE01000342.1 GCA_010025475.1 Verrucomicrobiota bacterium | reverse complement strand
CGGCGAGGGACGGATGGACCGCAACACCGCCGACTACATGGGCATGCTCGCCACGGTCATCAACTCCCTCGCCCTCCAGGACGCGCTCGAACAGGCCGGGGTCCAAACCCGCGTGATGACCGCGATTGAAATGAAAAACGTGGCGGAACCGTTCATCCGGCGCCGGGCCCTGCGCCACCTGGAAAAAGGCCGGGTCGTCATCTTCGCCGCCGGCACGGGGCATCCCTTCTTCTCCACCGACACGACGGCGGCCCTCCGCGCGAGCGAGATCGGCGCCGACGCTTTGCTCAAGGCCACTAAGGTGGACGGCATCTACGACAGCGATCCCCGCACCAACCCGCGGGCCCATCGGTTCGAGACGATCACTTACGGCGACGCCCTGCGCCGCCGGCTCAAAGTCATGGATTCCACGGCCTTTTCCCTCTGCATGGACAACCGGATTCCCATCGTGGTATTCGACGTTTTCCGCGAGGGAAATCTGCGGGCGGCAGCCAGCGGCCGGCCGGTGGGGACGCGGGTGATCGCAGGCGATTGACGCGAAGGTTTCGAACTTAGGTAGGGCGGCCAGTCCCTTGGCCGCCTCGCGGAAAGTCCAACCAAACGAAATTCAACGAGGTGGCGTGGGACACGCCGCCCTACCCAAGACAAAACAGACGGCGGGACAATTTTGCAGCCCGCCGGGACGTCGGGCCCTACCAAGCTGAAAAAAGAGGACTTTTCCACCTTCCACCTGCCCCTTGTCCCAGCCGACTTCTTCCTTCCTGATTCCTAGCTGTCTTCTTAAGCTTTCCAGCTTATGTCGGCCCCCAAATTAAACGTTTCCGACGTGGCCACGCTGGCCCGACTGGCTTTGACGAAGGAGGAAGCGGAAAAGTTCACCGCCCAGCTGGGTCAGGTCCTCGGCCACATGGAGGCGCTGGCCAAAATCCCCACCGACAACGTTCCCGAGGTTCATCCCCCTGACCACCCCGTTCTCCGCAAGGACGTCCCCTCGCCCAGCCTCTCCGCGGAAGCGGCCCTCTCCAATGCCCCGGCCCAGGCCAACGACCTGATCGTCGTCCCCAAAATCGTCGAATGAGTCTGGCCCACGACACCATCGCCTCGCTCCGCCGGCGGCTCGCGAAGAAGGAAATCAAATCGCGCGACATCGTCACCGATCTCCTCAAGGAGATCGACGCCCGCGAGAAAACGATCCACGCC
>RGTE01000341.1 GCA_010025475.1 Verrucomicrobiota bacterium | reverse complement strand
CGGTGAGGATGGAACTGTCCACGTACTGCCCGTAGGTGATCGGCGAGGCCGTCGGCCAGTTGCTGATCACTGGAGTGCCTTTGGCAATCACAAAGGTCACCGACTGGTTGTTTGTGCCAACAAAATTACTAGCCGTTAGGGTAGAGGAGAAACTACCGGCGTTGGTCGGTGTGCCTGTGATCAGCCCGTTGGTGGCCAGATTGAGTCCAGCGGGAAGATTGGTACCCGTGAAGATGATCGGCGTGCTCCCGCTCGCCGTCACCGTGTTGCTGAAGGCCACCCCCACCGTCCCACTGAAGGAGTTGGTGGAGGTGAAGGCGGGAGCCGAACCCAACGTCAGGGTGGCCACGTCGCTAGTCACACTCCCGTAGGTGCTGCTGACGACCACACGGTAGGAGCCCGCTTGATTCGTCTGGAGGTTGGTCAAGGACAGCGTGGCCGCCGTGGCGTTGCTGATCGAAATTCCGTCTTTCTGCCACTGATAGGAAAGCCCGTTGGTCGTTCCGAGTCGGAGGAAGAAGTCATCCACCTCATAGGTCTGGGAACCGCCGGAAGCATAATTTAGGAATTGCAAACGTCGGGTAGCAACATTGCTGGCTTGAATCACCGTGCGCGGCTGGACCCAGCTTTGGCCGTTCCGGGACGAAGTGAGCAGAGGCAGTTGGCGATACTGAAAGTTGGCAGAATCCCCACCAACTCCGTCCCACATTTCAAAGGCATTGTCGTTGGGAGGATAGCTTCCTTTGACACGAATGGTGGCAAGATAACTTGCCGGTGCCGAAAGGTTCAGTTGTGTGGCGTAAGAGATACGCCCATACCCGTTGGATCCGGTGACCGAGGCAGAGTTACTTCCGCTGAAGCCCCCTGAAACTCCGGCAATCGAACCGCCATTGGCGGACCAGCCGCCCAGCCCCGTTTCGAATCCGCTGTTGGTAAGAAGATTCGCCCCCGGGCTCAAGGCATAAACTCCCAGGCTGAAACTGCCCCCCAGGGTCCACGAGCCCCCTGCCGGTTGGGTGGCGATGACTGGGGCCCGACTGCCGGGATATTCGCTGGCATCATTCGGATCGGTCTGGGCCACCGTCTCCTCGTTGTCATTGTACCCGTCCCCGTCGGTGTCAGCCTTCAAGGGGTCGGTGGGGTAGCCAAGTTCGAGCAGGTAGCCCCGAATGGTCACAGGCAAACTGCCATAGGTGGCCG
>RGTE01000035.1 GCA_010025475.1 Verrucomicrobiota bacterium | reverse complement strand
GGTGGCTTGGGGACAGCAGGTAAAGAAGGCGCACCCGGAGGCCTTGGGGGTGTTGGGGGTGCAGGTATTCCTTCAGCCATCTGAAGATAAAATAAGTAAAATCGAGTCTGGTCAAACTATTTGCCGCAAAGGTTATTCACAAAAGACCCTCTTCCCAGAATCTCCGGAAGGCGTCTTCCCACTTCCGGCCGGCTACGGTTCTCTCCCTACGGGACTTGGCATCGTTTGGCATGCTCGTGGAGCCGATCCATTTCCGGATTGCAGCCTCCCACTGTGCCTCCCCCCCGGCAAGCACGAGCCCGTCATTTGTATTTCGAAGTAGCTCTTTGGGGCCACCTTGATCCGACACCAATACCGGCAAACCGGATGCCAGGGCCTCGATCACCACGTTGCCGTAGGTATCTGTGGTGCTGGGAAACACGAACAGGTCAGCGGAGGCGTAAGCCCTGGAGAGATCTTCGCCATGCAGGGACCCCGTAAAAATTCCATGGGGAAGCTTTTTCTTTAGTTCATGCAGAAAGGGCCCTTCCCCCACAAAAGCAAAAGTCGTCCCTTCATCCCCCCTCATCCGCTCCGCCACCCGGGAAAGAAAATCGAGTTCTTTCTCCTTGGAAATCCGGCCCACGTAGAGCACCACTTTTCCGCGGGCTCCGCGTTTTTTCCAGAACTGCGCGTCCCGGTGCCGAAGATCGAAGCTCTCGGTGTCCAACCCCCGTGGCAGGATACGGAGTTTTTCCTGGGCCAGCCCCCTCTCCACCCAGCGCTCCAGATATTTCTGCGAATTCACATACACCCGGTCCACCTGGCTGTAGAACCAGTGCATGTAGTTCCACGCGATCCCCTCCATCATCGGGTCATCCTCACTCAGAAACCGGGCATATTGGGGAAAGTCGGTGTGATAGATGGCGCTGGTCCGCAACCCCAGGAGCTTGGCTGCCAAAAGCCCGGTCAACCCCATCGGACCCGGGGTGCTGAGGATCAGTTCCGTATATCCACGACGAACGATGTGATCGATGACCTCCAGGATCGGGGGGAAGCTCAGCTTTTGGAGTTCATACTCCGGGATGGTGAAGACCCCGACCGGAGGAAAATTCACCACCCCCTCCTCGGCTTTCAGATCCGGTCGGCTTGTCAAAATCGTCAAATCCGCCCCTTGGGCCCGTCCGGCCGCCGCCATCGTCCGGATGGTTCGGGCCACCCCGTTCACATCCTCCAGGGTGTCAGTCAGCCATCCCTTGCAGCGGTTTTGCAGCTCCGGCGGCCGGCTCCCGGTGAATCGCTGCGCCACCTCGCCCCACAAGTCCCGGTTCACCCGCAAGGCGTGGAAGGAATAAAGATAAGGCGCGGTCGCCAGACCCAGGGGGATCACCCCCGCCAAGGGTTCCAAGCCCGCCAACACATCTCCCCGGCTCGCCCGATCGATAAAACGGGTCACGATCCGGAAACCGACATCGTTGATTACCTTGGAGGCCAGGCGAAAGCTCCTCCTTTCAGGCTCCTTTTCCTCCTCCAAAACCCTTTGCAAGGCTCGTTTGGTATCCGGGTTGCCCAGGTAATGGGCCATTTCCTTGCTCAAGCCACCTTCGGGGGCTTTCCAAAATTCAAAAATCCGGCCGGTCGCGACCATCTCCACGGCGTAACGTGCCTTATCCAGGAAGCTGACCTCGATGGGATTTTCCCCGGCCAGAAAGCGGTTCACGATCCGCAACAAAAGCTCGGATCCCCTTGGAGCCCGGTTCCCCACCTTTTCACGGATGAACTCGAAGAGAATATGAAAAAGGCCGTTCACAAAGCGGGCAGGATCCCCTCCCTCGCCTTGCGGCATCCCTTGTCCTTCCATTACGCCATGGAGAAAGGCACCGGCGTCCCTGGCACCCGGAACTTCCGTCCATACTTGGCCCGCATAAAGGCCACAATGGTCGTTGGATCCCCCCACCCTGCCTTTCTTCCAAGGCTCTTTGCCGGCCGACTCCAGTTGGTGCTTCTCCGACAGCACTCTGATTTTTTCGGGGGTCAGCAGATCCAGACAAAGGTCGACCACCCGATGCGCCAACGAGGCCCTCAGGCCATTGGCGGTTTCAAAGACCGAAAACAGCAGAAGCAGCTTTTCAAAATGATCCGCGGTCATCCGTCCGTCCACGCTGATCAGCGGATGGGCCACCGCGTGAGCGAGCTGCTCCTTTCGCAGAAACGTGGCCAACTCCAAAAGATTGGGCCGAAGTTTTTCGATTTCGAGGAACTGCCGCTCATCCAGGTTCCAGGCGAGCAGGTGAACCTTGCACCGGTCCTCCGGAAAATAAGTGGTAATCTCCACCCCCGGAAAGAAGCCCTCCTGCCCCCGCAATTCCCGGAACGCACCGAGGGTGTTGTGGTCGGTCAGTGTGACGAAGTCGTGCCCCTGTTTCCTCAGGTTTTCATACAGCTGAACCGGGCTGGAAAGGCTGTCCGGCACCCCCGCCTTGCGAAGAATCCATTCCGAGGGCCGGTCGGAGTGCCGGGAGTGAAGATGAAGGTCACACTTGGACATGCTCGGCGTATGAGACTGAACGATATCCCCGCGCCGACAACTCTTCGAGCAAGGCCCCGACCTGGTTCCGAACAAAGGACACTCCCAGATCGGCCGGATGCAGACTGAGCCGCACCAACGGACGGTTTGCCCAGATGGCCCTCCAAACCGGTTGCCACCGGCGGGCCAAGGACTGCCGCCAAGGCGACCGCAGGCTGTAGGTACCCGCCCATGCCCGATCCCGCCGCCCCTCCGCCAGGTGGACAACCTCTGTCAAACGACAGGTGTAGGCGAAGCCTTTTCGGCGCAGCATCGATTCCAGGGAGTCTGAGTAAAGCCATCCGGGAGCCACAAATCCCCGCGCCGCCCAGCCCTGACGCCGCCAGATCGCCAAGGCCCGATCCATCCTTGACTCCGCCTCACCGGCTTCGAGACGGAAAAATTCCGCCTCCTGATCGGTGTAAACCCTCGTCCAAAACCACGAATTTTTCGGCAAGCCCACCCGATCATGAAAGTAGCCGTGAATGGCCAGGTCATGCCCCTCCTGCTGCCATTGTTCCAGGCTGCGGAGACTTCCCGGGCAGGATTCCACGGAGCCTTGGTGGTGGTATTCGGGAATCACCAGAATGGAGGCATGGCCCGGACACCGTTGCAGACAGAATTTCAGCTGTTCCTGGATTGGGCCACGGCTACCCGGATGAAAATCATGCAGGGATAACAGCAGTTTCCGTTCCCCCCGCCCGTGACGCCGACCTCCCTGCCGGTGCAGATCCTTGCCGTAGAGCAAGGGGGATTCGGCCAAATCCTTGACCACCGTGCAGAGATGGACTTGTTCCGGGGAGTGTTCCGTGAATTTCGTGACCCGTGTCCGCCCGGTTACCCGGAATCCATATCGCGCAAACATCCTCTCCCCCCTTCGGTCCCCGCGAGTGACGATCTGACCGTAAACACAGCGAACCCCCTTTTGCCGCATGGCCTCCAAAAAGGTGTCGATGAGACTACGCACCGCCTGGACGCTTTTCGCTTCCGGGATGAGGTTGACGTGGAAGTGGGCCGCATCCCGGGGAGCCGGGGGAGTCTCCTTTCTTCCCCGCACCATCAACCAACAAAGATATTTTCGGCTGGCCGGCCGGTATCCTCCGAAGAATCCTCGGACCGCCCGGGCCAGCCAGAGGGGAAGTTTCCTCACCAGAAAACGTCTTCTTTTTCCCGCATCGCTCGATGCGGTCAGATATCCCTCAATCACACCCGTGCCGCCTTCCAAAACGAAACAGTTTTCCGGCTCGCCGTCGGTATAGGGCGCCGTCAGGAAATCCGCAAAAAGCTCCCGGTCCTCGAAGACCGGATCGATCGGCTTCCCTAAAAATCCGGTGTCTGCGCAGATGCGGCGAATCGCCGCCCGGTCTTCCAACCGGTAGGGACGGACCCGGAAATCTCTCCCGCCCCCATCACTTGCGCTCATACACCTCCATTTGCCGCGCAAAGGTGCGCTGCCAGCTGAAACGGTCCGCCACGTAACGGGTGGCCCGGCTCCGATCCGCCCCGCTCAAATCCCGCGCCTTTCGAATCACCGCTTCCGCCAGCCCGGTAGAGCTTCGTTCGAGAGACCAACTCCCCAAATCAGCTGCCTGTTCATCCATCGCTCCACCGCGAAAGCCGATCACCGGCAGACCACACGCCTGCGCCTCAAGAAGAACCAGGCCGAATGTTTCCCAACGACCAGGATGAATCAAAAGATCCGCGGCGCGGTACCAGTCCGCCAAATCTTCCGGCCTTTTCAAATACGGGACCCTGCGCATATGCGGGTTGTGTCGGACAAAAGTCTCCACCAGATCCGTCATCTGACCGTCCCCGACCATTACCCCTGTCCAAGGGCCCTTCATCTTCTCCGCGATTTTCAGCCAGGCCCGAAGAAGTAGGGCCGTGTCCTTGTCCGGGGAAAACCTTCCCACATAGAGAAAAATCGGGCCATCCGGCGGAAGTTTCAGCCGCTCCCGGATTTCCTCTCGCCTGCCCTCGTCAGGTCGGAACACGGAGGTATCCACTCCGAGGGGCAAGTGGATCAGGCCCTGCAAACCCCAGCCCGACAAAACCCGCATCAGGTGTTGGCTGGCCACAAAGACCCCGCGGCTGTTTTGGGACATGTTCCGCAGATAGTCCCCGGCCACCCGCTCAACCCATCCCCGCGCCCAGCTTCCCGCAAATTTCAGGACGGTCCGCAGCAAGGCATCCGGGAAGTGCGAGTGGTAAAACATGTAAAAGTCCGAACCACGGCGGTTGGCCCAGTTCCGGGAAATCATCGCCGCATGATAGGGATCGCCTGATTCCACGATGTCCGGGTGCTCTTGGTAGAGAATTCGCAGCAGGGCCGGCAGGTCCAACATCCAGCGGTAGCGGGAGGTCCGGTTCACCAACGGCCCCGCCACCGTCCAAAGCCGGGTTCGGCCCCCCTCCACTTGTTGCGTGCGGGCTCCCGGCACGATCATCAGGTGCTCATGCGGAGTGTGATCCCGGATATATTTTCGCTTGGCCTCCAGATAAGACCGAACCCCTCCGCCCCTGGGGGAATAGATTTGGGTCAGGTCACAGATCTTCATGGAAAGGCCTCTTGAGAATGCCTCTCCCGGTGCTAAAGAGGAAGTCTATGAGGCGGAACGATTTTCTCCGGCTTTTGGCCATGGCCGGTGCCGGCCTCGCCGTGCCGGGTCGCGCTCAGAACGGCACCATCGGGGATGCCGGCGAGGTCGAGGTAAACCCCGCTTTCATCAACTCCGGCCCCGGTTTCGGAAACAAACTGGCTCTCACCTTCGACGACGGCCCCACCCCCGGGGTGACCGAACGGGTGTTGGAGGAGCTGAAAAAGCGCAATATGCGCGCGACCTTCTTCCTCATCGGAGCCAAGGTGGATGCCCGCCCGGACTTGGCCCGGCGGTTGGTGGAGGAGGGGCACGATGTCGCCAATCACAGCTACACCCATCCGCGGTTGGCCGGTATGGGCGATACGGCCGTCGATCAGCAGATTGGCAGGACCCAGGAAGCCATCACCCGTGCCACCGGCGTGACTCCGGTTTGGTTTCGCCCCCCTTACGGGGCTTTTCGGCGTGAGCAGGGACCGCTCGCCTCCAAGCATGGTCTGGGCGTCGCCTACTGGTCGGTCGACCCCAAGGATTGGTCCCAACCGGGCAGCTCGGCCATCATTCAGCGGGTTTTGTCCGCCAGCCAACCAGGCTCAATCATCCTGCTCCACGACCTCCACCCCCAAACCGCCGATGCCGTACCGGCCATTTTCGATGGTTTAAGAGAGCGTTCCTTCGTCACCGCACCGTTCCATAGCTTCGTCGGATCCCCGTACGCTTAGTTTGGCTCAAAGCGGAAAGTCTGAAGCGGAAGGAGGATTTCCACTTCCCCCTTTCCACCTTCCCCATCCAAGGCTTGTTATTTTGTAAGATTTATTTCTGACTTCCTGACCAAATCGTTCCCGGGAGAATTTTGGCCCCTTTGGCAATCAGGCTGCCGGGATTAAGGACGGCATTGCAGCCGATGGAAGCTTTGTCCCCCACCATCGCCCCAAACTTGCGCAGACCTGTCTCCACCACGGTTCCCGCCGCCCGCACTTTGATCGCCTGACCATCAAGCCGGTAGTTGGACAGAATCACGCCAGCCCCGAGGTTCACGTCCCTTCCGACAATCGAGTCCCCCACGTAACTGAAATGGGAAACGTGGGCCCCGGAGAGCAGCACACAATTTTTAAACTCACAGCTATTTCCCAAGACACAGCCATCTCCGGCAATCACATTTTCCCGGATGTAGGCGCCATGCCGAACTTCACAGTTCTTCCCAATCCACGCCGGGCCCCGAATGTATACCCCGGGCTCCACGATCGTTCCTTCCCCAAGGTGAACATTCTCCCCAATGACCGGTGAGCCGATGATTTTTGCCTTGGAGCCGTTCTTGAGATTTTTTTTCAGGTAGTCAGCGATCCGGGGCAACACCTCCCAGGCGTGCTTCGCGCCGGCAACCTCAAGCCTCCCGAAGGGCCGCCCGCAGGGCCTTTCGGGTAATCTCCAACTCCCTTGGCCCGTGAGCTGCGGAGAGAAAACAGGTCTCAAATTGCGAGGGCGGAAAGTACACCCCGTGTTCCAGGAGACCATGAAAAAGCTTTGCATAGCGATCTCGGTCAATCTTTTCGGCATCCTGAAGGTTTCTGATCGGACCTCCCTCCGGGCGACAAAAAAGACAGAACATCGACCCGATTCGAACGAAAGGATCCCTCCGGTCCGCAGATCTCAGCTCTTCCCGAAACATCCTCTCCAGTGCGGCACCGGTCTTTTCCAACTGCCGGTAAATTTTACCTTTGGCCAGTTCCTTCAGCTGGGCAAGACCGGCCGCCATGGCCATCGGGTTCCCGGAGAGTGTTCCAGCCTGATACACCGGCCCATCGGGGGCGAGATGATCCATCACCTCGGCACGTCCTCCAAAAGCCCCCACCGGCAGCCCCCCTCCGATCACCTTTCCAAAAGCGCTCAGATCCGGCCTGATTCCGAGCAGTTGCTGGGCTCCACCGGGGGCGAGACGGAATCCCGTCATCACCTCGTCAAAAATCAAAAGACTTCCGTGTTCGCGGGTTAGCTCCCGAAGTTTCCCTAAAAACCCCGGAACGGGTAAAATCAACCCCGCATTGGCGGGAATCGGCTCCAGCAGAACCGCGGCGATTTCGGCCCCCCGCTTGGCAAAAAGCTCCTCGGCCGCACCGGGATCATTAAAGGGCAACACGTGGGTGTCCTGGACCGCTCCCGGCGTCACTCCGGCGCTGTCGGGCCGACCCAGGGTCAACGCGCCGGAACCGGCGGCCACCAGCAGGGCATCGGAATGACCATGATAGCAGCCGGAAAACTTCACAATGCCGTTCCTCCTGGTGAATCCTCTCGCCAACCGAAGACAGGACATCGTGGCCTCGGTTCCGCTGTTGCAGAACCGAACCTTTTCCAAGCTGGGGACCATCCGACGGATCATCCGGGAAAGCTCCACTTCCCCCTCATGCGGAGTTCCAAAACTTAATCCCCTTCCCGTCGCCTTTTTCACCGCACCGGTCACGGCCGGATGCGCGTGTCCCAAAATGGCCGGACCCCAGCTTCCGACATAATCCACGTAGGTTTTCCCATCCGCATCCTTGAGATAAGCCCCCTTGGCGGAGGCCATGAACACCGGGGTTCCCCCCACCGCCCGAAACGCCCGGACCGGCGAGTGCACGCCCCCGGGCGTCACTTTCTTCGCCTGCTCAAACAACTTCCTGGATTTTTTCCCTCCCCCTAACGACATCTACACATCCTAACCATTCGACTACCTAAAGGTAATCGTAAACGTAAACCGGCTAATTCGTCGCCACATCCTCCCTGGCCCGGGCCTCTGCTTCGACCAATCCCTTCCACTGCCGCCACCCGCCTTCCATTTGTCGTGTGGCCTCGTTTTGCGCCCCTTTCAATAAGGGTAGGTCCTCGGGTAATCGGGCAAACCGGAAACGGGGGATACCACTTTGATCCTCCCCCAAAATGTCCCCGGGCCCCCGGATTCGGTAATCCTCCTCGGCGATTTTGAAACCGTCCCGGTTCTGAGCCAAAAACTCCAGCCGATCCTTGGCGGCTGGCCCTCCGGAGCGCTGGATGAGCACGCAAGTCCCATTCCGGCCCCCGCGCCCGATCCGGCCACGCAGTTGATGTAACTGGGACAATCCCAGCCGGTCCGCGTGGTCGATCACCATCCAGTTGGCCTCGGGCACATCCACCCCCACCTCCACCACCGTGGTCGCCACCAGCACGGAGATCTCGCCTTTTCGAAATTTTCCCAAAATACCGGTCTTTTCCTCTTCCTTCATCTTTCCATGGAGAAGAGCCACCCGCGCCTTTCCGATGGCCGCGGAAAGTTGCTCGTGGGTCCGTTTCACCGAGGCCTCGTCGGCCGGATCCGATACTTCCTCGCCCAGCCTCGGGACCACCACATACACCCGGTCGCCCATCGCCACGCGATCCTTCAAATGGGCCCAAATCTTTTCCACCACCGTGCCATCCCTCACCAAGGTCTTCACCTCACCCCGGCCGGGGGGCATTTCCTGAAGAAGCGACACATCCAGATCCCCGTGAAGAAGCAAATCATAGGTGCGCGGAATCGGGGTTGCGGTCAGCACCAAAAGATCCGGTCTTTCCCCTTTCGCTAAAAACGCCGCGCGTTGCTTCACCCCGAACCGCTGCTGCTCGTCGATCACGCATAGAGAAAGGCGCGCCAACCTCGCCTTTTCTGCGAAAAGGGCGTGGGTACCGACCGTGATCCTCGGAAACAGTCCTGCGGGGCCGGGTTTGGAATCGGAAGTCCAGGTCACCACCTCCAGGGCCCCGCGGGGCAGCAGTTTCCGAAGCGAAGCCGCGTGCTGTTCCACCAATAAAGTGGTGGGTGCCATCAGGGCCACATGGGTGCCGTGCTCCAGCCCCCGCAAAAGGGCATGGGCCGCCACCAGGGTTTTTCCCGCTCCCACATCGCCCTGCAGCAGACGATGCATGGGCCGGGCCAGCGCCAGATCGGCATCGATTTCGGTACAAACCTTCTGCTGATCTCCGGTCATGGGCCAAGGGAGGGAGTTGCGCCAGGGCTCGACCAAATCCCTTTCCTTGGGAGATCGTTCAATGCGGATGGCCTCGCGGGCCGCCCGCCGAACTCTTAAGGAAAATTGGGTGCCCAGCAACTCCTCGTAGGCCAGTCGTCTTCGGGCAATCTCCACCTCACGCAGGGATTCAGGAAAATGAAAGGCTCGCCAAGCTTCTGCCCGCGAGGGCAGATCCGGAGTCCCTGGAAATGCCTCCTCCACTTTCGGAGAAAACTCCCGGAGATAATGGTAAATGGCCGACCGCACCCTTCGTTGGCTCAGGCCCTCACTCAGCGGATAAATCGGCACCACCCGATCCAGATGTATGCCCTCCTCTTTACCCTCCTCCACCGTCTCGGTTTCCGGGTGAGTGGCCACAAAAACCCCTTTTTTCTCTTCCATCCGGCCGTAAACCGCCACCCGCTTCCCCTCCGGAAAAGCCCGTGCCATGAAGGGAAGATTGTAAAAGACAAGGCGTACCCATTCACCCAAACCTCCCTGCACCTGCAGGTCCACCTCCACCATGCATCTCCGCCCCCGCCAGCGGTTCAACTTGGATCGCGTGACCGTGCCCTGAAAGTTCACCGGTCCTTCAGGCAATCCTTCGGACGGATGCCATCCCTTTCGCCGATCCTCATGCCGCCGGGGCAGATAGCCGGCCAAGTCGTCGGGAGAGCCCAGTCCCAGCCGCTCGGCCAGACTGGTGGCGGCCCGGAGCGCCCTGGCCTTCTCCGGAGTCAGCGCCAGTCGGCCATCCGCCACCGGGGTGCGTCCGTGTACTCGTCCCATTCCCACGATCCCGCCAAGTCAAAGGTCGGCCGATCCGGCGGACGTTGTGCAAAATCAAAACCCACCACCTCAAACTTTCTGTCCCCCACCTGGGCCCGGAACTTCAGGTGCCTCTCGGCAAAGACCCGCGGAGCGGTGGCCATTTGGACTCCCTCGATTTGAAAAACGGGCTCGGGATTTCCTTTTCCAAACGGAGCCATTGCCCCCACGGCCCGCGCCATTTCCGGGGTTAGATGCTCGGGTAAAAGACACATCTCGATGGATAGGCTCTTTTCAAAGATCTCCGGTCGGACACTTTTCTCCAGCCAAGCCCCTAAGATTTTGCGGAAGTCCTCCACCCGATCCGCCTCGATAGTGATGCCCGC
>RGTE01000340.1 GCA_010025475.1 Verrucomicrobiota bacterium | reverse complement strand
GTTTGGGAAACGCCTGGAGATATCGCAAGCAGATGGCGGAGGTGCTTTTGCAAAGGTGGACTGCGTTACGTCCGGAAAGGAGAGTGCGGGAGCTTTCCTTGCGGATGCAGGCGGCAGCCGATCGCCTGCGGGTTTTGGGTCCGGACGAGACTCTCAAGAGGGGATATACCTTGGTGCAGTCCACGGACGGGAAACTGGTTCGCCACGTGGCGGCGGCCAAGAAACAAGGCGAGCTGGTGGTTCGGTTCTCGGATGGGAAAGTTGGGGTTAAGGTAACCGGAAAATAATTTATCCGGTTTGGCACAATTTTTACCTTCAAAAAGTTTTACGTGTTGATTGGCATTGGTTTACGCACAGCCACATGCATTGAAATGCCGGTGAGGATTTAAGAGTCCGATAAAGATATACCCTAGATAATTTTAGTTTCGATGTTAACCTCAACGATATGAGGAATTTGCGCAGATAAGCGCGTATTATTCGTAGGCTTAACCAATTCGTATTTTTTAAGAAAAACCAAAATAGATTTTCCCCTTCGATGAGACTTAGGTTTCTCCTTCTTTTCCTTCTCCCCTTGTGGGGGGCTCATCTTCAGGCACAAAGCAGCAACTTCCAGCAGTTCGCCTGGACCAATGACGCCACTTCGGGCATCGACACGCGCCTAACCTACACTCATGCGGTGAAGTTCGGTTGGATGGCCCCCTCCATTGTCATCAATGAGGTCAATGTGAACCGGGAAGGAGGTCCTTCCGTGGGTCGTGGGGCCATCAACCAGATTGAGCTTCTGGTGATCCAAGACGGACTCAACCTCAATGGAATGGTCTTGCGGGATTTTACCGCCAACTGGACCACCGATAGCGGCACAACCTCGGGCTACTTTATTTTCAAGGATGTGCCCCTCTGGAAAAATCTTCCGGCGGGCACCTTGATTGTCTTGTCCACCGACAATTCGGCTCCGCAGCGTGTCACCCGGGATGGTGAATACCTTTCGGTGCGGTTGTTCGACTCCAATTACTTCACCTGGGGCGGCAACTTTGACATTGAAAGCCGCGACATGGTCATGATCAAGGACGGCAGTACCCAGCCCAATGTCTACCGGCCGAATCCGAGTCCGGTTACCGGGGTTCTGGGGTCTTTGCACGTTGTGCAGGGGGGGCGTTCGGATGGGGATTCGGACGATCCTTTGATCTCCTTCGTCGAACT
>RGTE01000339.1 GCA_010025475.1 Verrucomicrobiota bacterium | reverse complement strand
ATCCCCCGCATCCATGGAAAGTCCGCTGGCTGGACCACTATGAACACCCCGACGTCTGTGTTTTGCAGACACAGGAAGGACCCCCCATGATCGCCCTGTTCAATCTCTCCGAGGAGTCCCGCACGGTGACCCTGCCGCGCTCCCGCCTCCCCGCCTTCCCCCGCTGGCGCGAGTGGTTGAGCGGCGAAAGCATCATTCTCCAGGACACACCAGCTCGGTTTCCCGCGCTTCCGCCCCGGAGCGCCAGAATTTGGGTGGCCGAGAACGGCGAAAAGGAATGATGGAAAAATCGGTTTCTTCCGCATTCGCTTGGCTTCCACCCACGTCACAAGCGGATTAGGATATTTGGTCTTATGGCCCGCCCCGCCACGCGCACTCCGGAAGTCTACGAAATGATTGCCGAGCGGCTTCGCCGGGGGGAATACAGCCGCGGCCCGCTTCCCTCCACGCGGAAGCTCGGCACGGAACTGGGTGTCAGCAAGTTCACCATCCTGCGGGCCCTGCGCCTGGCGGAAAAAAAGGGCCTGCTCCGCTCCAAGGGGCGCAACCGTTTTGCCCTTTCCCCGGCAGGGTCGAAAAAAAAAGCCGCGCGGTTTGCCTGCGTGGTTCCGGCCATCGACCTCGCCAGCAGCTTCAACTGGTTTCTTTCCATCGACAACGTCGCCGTCCAGCGCGGAGGATCCGCCACCCTGATCGATTACCGCAGTGCTTCCGACCCCCGGCTCACCCAGGCCCTCGCCGGCAAATACGACATCATTTTTTTTAATCCTTCCCTCCATCCCCTCACCCCGCTCCTCAGCCGCCTCCTGGCACAAAACCGGGATCGGGTGGTGCCCCTCTATGAGGACATTCCCGAGATGGGGCTTTGGGGCATCGACAATATGCCCGTGGGAGCGGTGGACCTGCTGGTCTTTCACCTGGCCTCCTTGGGGTTTCGGGAAATCCATCTTCTCGGCTGTCTGCCCGCCGCCGGACGCCAGCAACAGCTGATCGACCGGTGGCGCGCCAAGCTTAAGGCGGTGGGCGCCATGGGTACCCCGGTTTTTCCCTCCCACGAAAATTCCTTCCTTCCTGGGGAGGCCCACAGCCTCACCCGCACTTTTCTGGCCTCCCACCCCCAACCACCGGCCATCATCTTTGCCGATTTGCCCTCGGCGATCGGGGGTTACCGGGCCCTGTGGGAAGCCGGCCATCGGCCGG
>RGTE01000338.1 GCA_010025475.1 Verrucomicrobiota bacterium | reverse complement strand
CCCGGATCAATGCCTCCGGGAAAGATCCGCTGGCCTGGATCGCCTGTGAGAATGTGAAAACGGGCCGGGTCGCGGAAGGTTGTACGGTGTACATCATTCAGGCTTCGCCGGAGTACAGTGGCCAACATCTCGAGCAAAATCCGGAATATTGGGCCAGCGACCTGCAGGTGTTGTTGGAGAGCGTTTGGGGTTTGGATCCGGCCCAACGCGGTTCTGTTTTTGCCCACCGCTGGCGGTATGCCCGGCGGAAGGAGGGGGCGGAGGCGACCAAGGATCTGCCTAAGGGGTTTTTTCTTTGTGGAGACTCGATGACGGATTCGCGGTTGGAGTCAGTGTGGAAGAGTGGGATGGAAACAGCGGTCCGGGTCAAAGCTTGATCATCACGTGCCGGGGTACCGTGTACTCTTCCAGCGAAAACATGGAGAGATCTTTGCCGTAGCCGGAGCGCTTGAGTCCGCCGTGGGGCATTTCGCTGACCAGAAGGAGATGCGTGTTGATCCAGGTGCAGCCATAGCGAAGTTCGGCGGCCACTTTCATGGCTTTGGAGACATCTTTGGTCCAGACGGAGGAAGATAAACCATATTCTGAATCGTTGGCCCAGCGAATGGCCTCCTCCGGGGTTTTAAACTTGGTAACGGAAACGACCGGACCAAACACCTCCTTTTGGACGACCTCGTCTTCCTGCCGGGTCCCCGCGAGCAAGGTGGGTTCGAAGTAGAATCCCTTGCCGGAAGCGGGAGATCCCCCGGCCACGGCTTTGATGTGTTTCGATTCCCGGGCCCGGGCCACATATCCCTTCACGCGCTCGAACTGGGCGGCGGTGACCGACGGGCCGATATCGTTCTCCTCGTCTTTGGGCTTGTTGTAGCGGATGGTTTTGACGGCTTTGCCGAGTTCGCTGACCAGGTCGTCGTGGATCTTGGGTCCGACGTAGATGCGGCAGGCAGCGGTGCAGTCCTGTCCGCCGTTGTAGTAGCCGAATTTTTTCATGGCAGGGACGACTTCCTCCATGTCGGCGTCGTCGAAGACGATGACGGGCGCCTTGCCGCCCAGTTCCAGATGAGTGCGTTTCAGTCCGGCTGCGGCGGCGGCAATGACCTGTGTGCCGGTGGAGACGCTTCCGGTGAGGGAGACCATGCGGATGAGGGGATGCGAGATAAGGGCTTGGCCGGTGGTGGAGCCTCGTCCAGTAAGAAGGTT
>RGTE01000337.1 GCA_010025475.1 Verrucomicrobiota bacterium | reverse complement strand
TACCCGGAGATCCCCCGGCAGCACCTTCACCTTCGCCCTGCAGGGTGACTCCCATCCGGAACGCGCCGGACGGATGTTTGATGCCTCTCTCTATCGCCGGACCATGGAAACCGTCGCCGCCGAAGCGCCCGATTTCTACATCACCATGGGGGACGACTTCAGCATCGAGCACCTTATCTCCCGCGGATCCCTCACCCAGGAGTCCGTCAACGGGGTCTACGCCCTGCAGCGGCCTTTCTTGGGAATCATCGGGCGCTCCTCTCCCCTCTTTCTCGTCAACGGCAACCACGAACAGGCCTCCATGGCCAGTTTGGACGGCACCGCCACCAACTGCTCCATCCTCGCAGGCCGGGCCCGCACCAACTTCTTTTCTTTGCCCGCCCCGGACTCCTTCTACTCCGGCAACGGCAAGGAGATCGAACACCTCGGCCTTCCCCGGGACTACTATGCCTGGACCTGGGGCGATGCCCTCTTTGTGGTCCTCGACTTCTACTGGCACTCCCCTGCCTACGTGGACAACGAACCGGGCGCCCAAGGTGGAGAAAAGGACAAAGGTAAAAAGGGTGGTCCCGGCAAAAGGGGACGGGATGCCTGGGCCGTCACCCTGGGAGAGGAACAGTACCGCTGGTTTTCTCGAATCCTCTCGGAAAGCAAGGCCCGATGGAAATTTGTATTTTGCCACCATGTTCTCGGCACCGGCCGGGGAGGAATAGAACGCGCTCCTTTTTTTGAGTGGGGTGGAAAAGACCGGAACGGCACCGACCTCTTCACCGAAAAACGGCCGGGCTGGGAACTGCCCCTCCACCCGCTGATGGTGAAGCACGGGGTCACCATCTTCTTTCAGGGGCACGACCACATTTTCGCCCATCAGGAACTGGACGGTATCGTCTATCAATCTTGCCCCAATCCGGCCGACCCCACCTACACCGCCTTCAACCGGGAGGCCTATCAATCCGGCACCGTCCTGCCAGATTCCGGCTTCCTCAAGGTCACCGTCTCCCCGGAAAAGGTCGAGGTGGATTACCACCGTTCCTGGCTCCCCACGGACGAAAAGGACGGGCGCAAACAGGGCGAAGTTGCCCACCACTACTCCATCGCCGCCCGCCCCGCCCGATGAAATTCCTGCCCACTCTTTTTTTCACGGCCCTGTTTTGCCTTGGTCTCGCCGTGGTGGCGCAGGACGAATCCCCGTCCAAGCGGG
>RGTE01000336.1 GCA_010025475.1 Verrucomicrobiota bacterium | reverse complement strand
CGTTTGCCTCCATCCCGTATAATTTCCGCTGGCGGTCGTGGTCAGGCGATAATTCCCCACCTGGGTGGGCGCGGTGGTCGTGGCGGCGTAACTCGTGCCGTTTTGCCCCTCGTAGAGATAAGAGAATACCGTGCTGCTGTATGGAGAGGGTCCCGCGCCTCCCGCAAGTGCCATGAAAGTCTTGGCCGTTCCGTCGTATTCAAGACTCGCGGGCGGGAAAACATGCCACGCCGGCTCAGGAAGAGCCGCCGCCGTGATGGTGAAGGAAAGGGTTCTGGATCCCGTGTAATTTGCATCGGCAGAAGTCGCGGTGATCCTGTAGGTTCCGGCCCCCACGGGAGCTTCGGAAGTGGGGCCGTAGGAGGTTGTGCCCGTGCCCTCGTAGGAATAGGTGAATGTGTCCAATCCGGTTGTTGAGGCGACGAAATCCTTCGCGTAGCCATCATAGGTCATGTTCTCCGGCACCGTGAAATGGATGCTGTGATCGGGTGTGAAGATCAGCAAGCGGTCTGCTTGGTAGTCGCCCGCGATCAGCGCACCCGTGCGGTGGTTGCGCGTGAGCCACGTAGGATTCAAAATCGCTCCACCAAAGGCGGCGGCGTGCAGATCCCAGTCGGAGCCATTGTGAATGACCTCTCCTGTTTCCAAATCATAGACTTTGCATCCTTCGGTCATCGACATCCGGTAGAATAGTGTGCCGTCGCAGGCCATTCCGTGCTCATCGGGAATCCATGGGTCATTCAAAGTCAGATCCCGCTCCCAGGTGAGTGTGAGGCCATCATTCGATACCTGATAGAACCTGATCGTGAAATGACCGAGGCTTGTCGGTCCCATGATTCCGAGCCTTCCGTCTGGCGTGTCGAAAAGACTGCCATTCATCCAGGAAGCGCAGGTCAGCATGGGATGGGATGCATCGACCAGCACCTCAGTGCTTGTCCAATCCGCCGTCGATATCCGGTAGAGCGTGTCACCGTTCCTGGCAAAGAGATAGCCGTTGGCAAAAGCCATCTGGTTGTTTCCCGTGGCCAGGTTCGTCACGGCGTGGCTCCCAAGCAATGTGCCCTGCAGATCGTAAACGTGGATTTCCGTCGAGGAGGAATTAACAAAGATCCGCGTTCCATCACAGGCGATTCCCTGGATACTCGGATTCCCGGACAGCGTTACGACGGACGATGTCGTTTGGCCCAGCGGGTCGCCGCCG
>RGTE01000335.1 GCA_010025475.1 Verrucomicrobiota bacterium | reverse complement strand
CTCCGCGCTCGATTTCGGCCTGACCGGTCCAAACCTCCGCGGCTCCGGCAACGACTACGATGTCCGCAAATTTTTTCCGTACCTCGGCTATGAAACCTACGACTTCGAGGTGCCTGTTGGGCAGACGGGCGACTGCTACGACCGCTTCGCCGTCCGGATGGAGGAGATGAGGCAGAGTGTAAAGATCCTCCTGCAGGCGGTCGCCAAGATGCCCGGCGGTCCATGGATGGTGGACGATGCGAAGAACGTTCTTCCTCCCAAAGACAAGGTCCTCACCAAGATGGAGGAGTTGATTCATCAGTTTCTTGTCGTCACCCAGGGTCCGGACGCGCCTCCGGGCGAGGTCTACTTCGGGGCGGAGAATCCCAAGGGCGAGCTGGGCTTTTACCTCAACAGCCGGGGAGGGGGCGTGCCGCATCGTTTAAAAATCCGCGCCCCGTCATTCTGCAACCTCGGCGTCCTCAACTCGCTCCTGCCCGGTCACACCGTCAGCGACGTGCCCGCCATCCTGGGCAGCATCGATTTCGTCATGGGGGAGTGCGACCGATGAGTCTTCCGCTGGAGGCCGGCACCGAGAACTGCGCGGGACCCGAGAAAGGGGAGATTCCCCCGGCGCTTGCCCAAAAGGCTGACGACGTGGTGAGGCAGTATCCCGCATCCAAGCGCAGCGCCGCCCTGCCGCTTCTCCACCTTTGGCAGGAGCAGTTTGGATATATCGGTCCGCGCGGCGTTGAGTGGATTGCCAGGAGATTCAGGTTTTGGAATTGGTCACCTTCTACCCCTGGTTTCGGCAGCGGCCTTACGGACGCTTCCATTTCCGGGTCTGCCGCACTTTGCCTTGTGCCTTGGGTGGGGCAGGAAAAACTTTCGCGGCCCTGGAAAAACTGCTCGGCGTGAAAGGGGATCCCCATCACGGGGCCCTGGTGAGCGAGGACGGAAGGTTTTCCCTGGAGTACGCGGAGTGTCTGGCGTCGTGCGGGACGGCGCCGGTGATCCTTTGCAACGACGACTTCCACGAAAAGGTGAACGAGGCTCGCGCGACCGAACTGGTCGCGGCGTGCAAGTAGGCCGGCCATGGCAGCGAAGGAACGGCGCCTGATCCTGAAGCATGTAGATGCACCCGGCTACACGCCGGACATCGCCTGTTACCGCAAGCACGGCGGTTATGAGATGCTGAAGAAGGGTCTTGCGATGGGCGCGA
>RGTE01000334.1 GCA_010025475.1 Verrucomicrobiota bacterium | reverse complement strand
TACGAAAAGGTTCCGTCCGGGCGAAGGTGGATTTCACGGCCGTCGACGGTGACTTTGGCTCCGGGGACAGTGCCGCCGTAGATGATCAGCTCGGCATTGACATGCATGGAGAAGGTCCGGTCCTGGCCGCGGGGTCCGGAGCTAAGGCTGGAGGGGATGCCGCTGGAACCCAACTCAAGCAGGCGGCGGCGGAGGGTCTCGGTGATTTCGAGGGAACCCACGCGAATGCGGCGGATGAGATCACCTCCCAGATATTCGAGGATGCGGTCGGCCAAGCCGGACGGCACCACCCGGCGAAGAGCGTAGGTAAAGGGAAGGGGATATCCGTCCCGCTGCAGCCGTGCCAAGGCCTTGGCGAGGCCCTCCCCGGGCCGGATCTGGTCGCGAATCAGGTCGAGAAGCTGGCGGAAAGAATAGTGGAAGGGGATGGTGACAAACTCCACTTCGCGATTGGGAGAAGGATCGTCCCGGGGGGTAAGAACCTCGTCGGAAATCGCCAGTTGATGGAAGGAACCATCCTGACGGTAGTAGCCAAGCTCGGCCTGAAAGAGGGTGGCAGGACGATGCACCGGCAAGTACCACTCTTTGGAACCGGGAAAAACCTGGATTTGCTGGATCCGTTCCGCCCCGGGAATGAAAATTTGCAGGAAAATTTTTCCTTCGGGGGATTCCTGCTCGACCTCGCGCAACTGTTGCCAGCTGAAATCCCAGTAGGCGTAAAGCCAGCGGGGATCTCGGGCCGCCAAAAAAAGACGGCGGGTGCCGTAACTTTCCGGAAGTTCTCCCAAAAATTCGAAAGCGGGCGTCTCCGGTTGAGGTGCGGACGGAGTGAACGGCTGAAGGACAAACTTATGGGCGGACTGATCAACCGGAAGCGGACTTTCGCGAAGGCGTGGGGATGAAACCGGAGAGGGGCCAGCCTTCTTTTTTCGTGAGGTTACCTTTTTTAACACGCCCCGGATGGATGTCTTAGTTGGCTTTGCCGATGGCTTTTTGGTTTTGGAGGCGGATTTGGACATAATTCAGGTGTGAATCAGTTGCAGAGAAGGAAAAAATATCTCAAAAAAGTTACCGTAAATCAATTCTGTTATTACTCTTTATAACGGAACATTTTAAGGTATTGTAGTTCATAAGTTTATGAATACCAAGAGGATCATTCCATGCTTAGACGTGGATCGTGGTCGCGTGGTCAAGGGGGTGAAG
>RGTE01000333.1 GCA_010025475.1 Verrucomicrobiota bacterium | reverse complement strand
ATAGCAGATAGAAGATAGGATATAGGGTTACGCTGCAGTTTGGCCTTTTAGTCTTTAGTTATGGAGGATGGTTTGATGCTTTGCGCTTCCCTCCATGACATAGGACTAAACAACTAAAAGCCTACCTATCAGCCTGCAGCCTGTAGTCCGTAGCTTTTCTTAATCTTAATCTTCATCTTCATCTTAATCCAACGTCCCGATTCCTATCTCCTTATAACCAGCTATCAGCTTCTCAGCCCACGCTGATCTACGAACGGGTTTTCTTTTACGAAAACCTGAATGTTTCCAGCCTGTCCGGATGAATTTCAACCAGATCATTTTCTTTTAATAACTTCACTATATCCGGCCACTGTCGATGAACCAAATCCACAATCGCTTTGCGCCTCATATTACCACCTCGAAACCAAACCACTTTGGGAGGCGGACCGAACAGGGATAAACGGTCGAAAAAGTCGGTATCCCGGGTGACCACGACCCAGCCCTTGCTTCGCGCGATGCCCCAGATCTCTGTGTCCGTGGGTTTTCCGGCAGGGAAACTTTGGGTTGGCCGGGCGGAAGCACCTGCTCGGGCAGGTTGGCATCCACCAGGAATTCGGTCATGAAAAGGCGGGCTGGGCGGTGTGGGCCGCGGAGATGCGCTGCGCAAAAGCCAGGCAGGCACGGATGTCATCCCGGGTCAGTTGCGGATGGGCCTTGAGGATTTCCTCCTCCGTGTCCCCCGCAGTCAGATAACTCAGCACCGTGCTCACGGAAATACGCGTGCCGCGCACCACCGGTTTCCCGTTGCACACATCCGGATGAGATTCGATCCGCTCGCTCTTCACTTCTTGAATCTATCCCCCACCCCTCCCTCGTCAACGCCCGGCCCAGCCGGGCGGTAAATAGCAGATAGAAGATAGGATATAGGGTAATTCCCAATCTCCCTATCTGCTATCTCCTAACTCCTATCTCCTTATAACCAGCTATCAGCTTCTCAGCGCCCGCTTTCCAGCTGAACTCCTTCTTCATCCACTCCCTGCCTCTCGCCCCCATCTCTTCCCGCTCCTTATCCGAAAACTCCATCATCCTCTCCAGCCCCCGCTTCAAATCCGTCACTTCACATATCACCCCACACTTTTTTTCTTCAAGATTCATATTCCATCCGGCGAAGCCGCCCTCCGTAGCTGCTCCGCGTAGCGGGTTAGCAGCGAAGGAGGGTCCCATCATCCTAATCCTCATCCTAATC
>RGTE01000332.1 GCA_010025475.1 Verrucomicrobiota bacterium | reverse complement strand
TTTTGAGTCATTATTCCTTGATGGCCAACCGAGATCACCGTCGGAAAAAAAATCGCGAATCAAGGGAGGATCGGGTCAGGACTTTGGGGGGTAAAACGAAGCTTTCGAAGGTTCGGAGTCAGGGCCGGACAGCCCGCGCTCTGGCGCGATCGGTAAAGACGAAGACGGTGTACGGGGCGAGACTTAGCAGATAGCAGATAGGAGATAGAAGATAGGGGATAGCAGGAAAGGGCAGGTGGAAGGGGTCAAGGGCTGCGAATTGTGGGAAAATGAGGATTGGGTTGATGAGACACGTTTTCGGCTTAGGTTAAGCGCATGGGAATGATCCCCCAGGATAAGTTGAGGGAGGATCCGGTATTTCAGCGTGTTCTGGCAGACGGATTAGCAATCCAGGACCGGTTTTCGGCAGAGCCTGTGTATGGCCAAACGGGCAAGGGGAAGTTGAAGAGCGTGGGGGTGAAAGAGGTGGCGAAAGCCAAACAGAAAGACAAACCTGCCCGGGGATGAGCTTCCGGTGGCTAGCTCCCTACTCATGGGAGTTTATCACGGCACAGAATGCTGCGCTCTGTGCCGCCAAAAACGCAAAGCACGGCCCCACATCGGATGGCCATAAGGCAGCACGGAAAATGTGGTCGTCTAAATTTGCTGGCGAGCTGAGTCTTGCGGAAGCGGTGGAGCTTTGTCGAAAATGCCACCAGCTGGCGCCCTTCCTATTTTACAACGGCAACACCTTTGCGGCCGTGATTCGGGACGTGATCCAGCAGTTGCCCATGCCCAAGGTCGAGAAGGCCGTGGCACGAAGTCTGGCCGGACATATTGTGGCGGGAGTCGCAAGCAACGAGGAAACCGATGAATTCAGGAGGGCTTGCGAGAGATATGGGTTTTAAGTGTTAGAGAAGCGGGAAAAGCCGTCTTTCCACTTCAACTTGCCCCTTAAACCAAGCGAAGTGTCAGCCCCGCGGAGTGCGGTATTTGTAGAGGCGGTCTTGGCGGGCCACGGAGATCGGTTGGCTTTCCGTCTCCGGGATCATCAGCTCAAGGTAACAGCCCCCGTCATGACGGCGGGCCTCTTCCAGGGCCGACTCCAGGTCTCCAACCGTCTCCACCCGGGTGCAGAACCAGTCCCGGCAACCCATCGCCGCGGGCACGGTGTGATAGTTCCAGCCAGCCAGATCGTCATAGATGTGGCCACGTTCGCTGAGCACATCCTCCACGCCGTAGATGCCGT
>RGTE01000331.1 GCA_010025475.1 Verrucomicrobiota bacterium | reverse complement strand
CGGGGCGGGGGCCGGCAAGGATTCGCTCGAGCACATGGTGTTTGAGGGGTACGCCCCGCACAAGGTGCCGGTGATCGTGGAGGTGTACACGGACAACCACAACCGGACGGCGCCGGAGATCCGGGTGCTCTTCAAGGCCGGATCCCTGGGCTCTTCGGGCAGCAACCGGTTCCTTTTCGACCAGGTGGGCATCGTGGAGGCGCACCATCCCAAGGCGGATACCGACCGGGAGGCGGCGGCGATCGAGGCTGGGGCCAACGAGGTAGAGGAGCTGACCTCCGGCCAGAACGACGACATTCCCGAGGGTGTGTGCGGTGCGAGATTCCTGACAGAAAGATCCGCGGTCCATAGCGTGACCGACTGGTTGAGGAAGAACGGCTGGACGGTGGTGACGAGCGAGTTGGGCTACGTCCCGAAGAACTATCCGGATCTCAAGGACGAGCAGCGAGGTGAGGTGGGAACGTTTCTCCAAAGCCTCGAGGATCACGACGATGTCCATCGGGTTTGGGCCGCGGTCCGCTAGCCGTGCGTCGATCCGGCCGGGCGGTCGCCAAACAGGATCTGCCTGCGAAGGTGTGCGCCCATTGTCGTCGACCCTTCTTCTGGAGAAAGAAGTGGGAGCGGGATTGGAAGGAGGTGAAGTATTGCAGTGACGCCTGCCGGCGCGGGGTCACCCCTCCAGGACAAGCTTCCGCTCCGCGGGGCTGAGCTGCCTCCAGGCGCCCACAGCCAAATCACCAAGCAACAGCCTCCCGACGCTCACCCGAATCAACCGTAGGGTGGGATGGCCGATGGCTGCGGTCATCCGGCGGACCTGCCGATTTTTTCCCTCCGTCAGCTCCAGTGCGATCCAGTAGTCAGGAACGTGTTTGCGGAACCGGATCGGGGGGTCTCGCGGGGGTAGGTTGGGCTGGGGATCCAATTTCCAGGCTCGGCAGGGCAGGGTGGTGCGGTCCGCGATTTTCAAGCCGCGGGCAAGTTGCTGCAGGGACGCATCTGAGGGAACCCTTTCCACCTGGGCCCAGTAGGTGCGGGCGTGTCCGGCGTCCGGATCCAATAACCGGGTATTCAGGCCAGCTTCATCGCTGAGGAGGAGCAGTCCCTCTGAATCGGCATCCAGCCGTCCCAATGGGTAGACGTTTTTGGGAAAACCGAATTCCGCCAGCGTGCGGTGGGTAGAACCGTCGGACGTGAAACGGGAGAGCACGCCGAAGGGTTTATGGAAGACC
>RGTE01000034.1 GCA_010025475.1 Verrucomicrobiota bacterium | reverse complement strand
GGATTGATCGCGGCCAAGCGGGTGAATGAGGCGGCCCTCTTTTTTGCGCCGGTGAACTCCGATGAAGGACAGGCCAAGGTTTCGGGCTGGGCGGCTTGGGACTGGCGGAACATCACAGCCTGTGCCCGAGGCAGGGATGTATGCCTCCGAGGTGGAATTCGGGCCAGGCAGCGATGGGGTCGGCAACCCATGGTCCAGGCGATCCCGCGTGTGCGATCTTGACCCTAGTCCTCTGGAGAATTTAGATAGATCGACACCTTTGATGAATCATAGCCCCTTGTTGTCCTCCCTGTTTCATCAAAACCAAGGCTTCCGCCTGTGAGTTTTCATTGGATTATCCTGGATCCCCACAGTGGTTTGGGAGTTCCGTTGGAAAGGTTTCCTTTTTTTGCGGGGGGCGGACTTACGGCCGACCTGAGGTTGACGATGCCAAACTTGCCCGAAGTGATGGCGGAATTCCAGCCCTCCGGCAGTCATCTGCTGATTCAGCCAAGGGGGGTGGAGCTGGCGAAGGCGGATGGCACTCCCCACAGTGGAACCATGAAACTTGCGCCCGGTTCGGAACATGGAATTCTCCTGCATGGGCAGCCCCTGCTGATCTTTTCCGCACGGGATTCTGCACGGGTTGAGGCCCTTCTCCCGATTCGTTGGTCAGCCTCCACAGAGGAAGAGGGATCGGATCCCGGGCCCTCTTTTTCAACCGGTGAATTAAAAAAGCATTTTCAACAAAATCCCCGAGGAGAATCCGACCGCCGGTATCGGGTGGTTGGGGCACGTCCACGCTTCAATCTGGATGCGTGGGCGGCAGCAGAGGCACAAACCTCCGCAGCATCGGTCACGGACCCGGTGGAATCCTACACCGGAATCAAAGGCCGTTGTCCCCAATGCTGGATGAGTTTCCGCCCCGGAGAAGTCATGGCGATTGCGTGCCATGAAGACCTGCGGGGAGATCCGCTGCTGGGGCCAACGGCCATGCGGCGATTCCTGCCCCGAAGTTTTGACGAGCAGGGTTTTCCCGTGGATGAAATGGGATGCACCTGCCGGGATCTGGCCTGTCCGCACTGCCGGCACCAGCTTCCCTTGGACCTTTTCCGGCTTCCTTTTCACATCGTGTCCCTGGTGGGGATCCAGAGGTCGGGCAAGTCCTACTATCTGGCCATTCTGGCCCGCATTTTATCCCAGATGTTGGCCCGTGAGTTTCAGGTGCGATGGGAGGATCTGGATCCCACCGGCAATATCCCGCTCAATGATCTGCGCAACCGGCTTTTCGCGGCTCCGGACGCGGAAGGCGCTGCTTTGGAAAAAACCGCCCTGGGTGGAGTGATGTACACTGAAATTCACCGGTCCGGACGGATGGTGGCGATGCCCCGCCCCTTCACCTACCGGGCGACGCATCCCACCGGGCAACAGGCCGCATTCGTTTTTTATGACAATGCCGGGGAACATTTTATGCCCGGCATCTCTGTTGAAGAGAGCCCGGGTGCCCTTCATGTGACGGAGGCATCCGCCATCTTGTTTCTTTTTGATCCCCTGGTCAGCACCGAGTTCCGGCGGCATCTAAAGCCCGGATCCGATCCACAGCTGGAGTTGCATGATGTGCCGGATATTCAAGACATCGTTCTGGATGAGATGCGGGTGCGATTTGCACGGGCACGGGGCCACGCCGCCCGGGATGATCTGGCCCTGCCGGTTGGCGTCATTGTGGGCAAGTGCGACGCCTGGATCCAGATGGTCGGAGGCAGGGAGGTGTTGCAGCCGGTGGTGGCAGGGGGCCGATTGCAGCGGCAGGCCCTGGTTCATAACTCCAAACTTACCCGGCAGGTTTTACAGGACTATTGCCCGGAAATCACCGCACGTCTGGATGCACTCAGCTCCCATGCGCTCTACTTTCCGGTAAGTTCATTCGGCCATACCCCGCTGAGAACCTCCCGTGGAGTGGCCCCCAACCCCAAACTACTGCAACCTTGGCTCGCGGAAGCTCCGGTGCTGTGGGTCTTGGATCAGTTGACTCCCGGACTGATTCCCGCGACGTAGGATCCTGTGGCGCTGGAGCTGATTTACACCAGCGCACCCCGCGGACTCAGGGCGGGAACCTCCGGGTACTGCACCGTCGCCCAGACCCGGGGCTTGCGGGATGATTTGGCTGCGGCTTTGGAAAGACGAAGTCTCTTTACCCATGAGTCCAAAGGAGATTCACCGCATTACTTTTCCTTCCGGCATTTGGCGGTTGGGGGTCGCACCTGGAAGGTGCTTTCCCGGGCTCGGGACGCGGGTTTGGATTTCACGGGCCGCAGACATTACTTCGCGCATCATTTGGTGCTGGAACCTTCGGAGGAGTGGCCCGGAATCCAGCCGGTGGACATTTTGTTGGGGTGGAAAGGTTGGAAAGAATCCTGGAATGAATCACCCGGGGAGCTGATCCCGTTAAAGGCAGAAGAGATTTTTGAAGGACTGCCCAAAATCGTTCTGCCAGCGCGCGAATGGAAACGTCAAACGGGTGACGCAGGTTGGGCCGCTCATCCGCATCGGTTGGCATCCCCGATCGGATGGCTGACCGGCCATCTTTCCGCCGAGGTTTTACTGCGGCTGATGGGGGAGAGCGCAGCCTTGCTGGAGGAATCCCAGCGCGGGCGGAGTTGGCTGATTCCGCTGGACGCAGGAGGATCCGCCAACCGGGTCCCCAAAGACTGCCAATGGGCTGGTCGGACTTTGTGGGGAGCGGGGGTAACCCTGCCGGGAGTGCGATCAGTGTTTCGGATCGAGGACTGTCAAGGCAAAGTCCCCGAAGGGCGTCCCGAGGATCTGCGTTTGGCCCGGACCGGATGCGAAATCAAAACGGAAAAAAGCTTTGAACAAAAAAATTCTCGAGCCGGAGGAAAAAAAAGTATCCCCAACCCCGTGGAATCCCATGGTAGCGGGGAATCCCCCTCGCAGTCGAAGCGGTCAGCGGTCCTCTGGATCGCGGTCCTTGTCTTGCTGGGGGCGGTTGGCTGGGGGTGGCTTCGGATCCCCGGAAGGCCTTTCCCGCCACCCCGGTCACCAATCATATCGACCGATTCCAACGGGGAAAAAATGGCGGAAACCAAAAAAGACGGCCCTGTCCCTCCCATTGTTCCATCCGCCATTTTGCCCGGAGAACGCCTTCGGCAGTTGTGGTGGCAGGAAGCCGGAGGCAAGGAAAAGATCCGGCGTTTACACATGCTCTTTGGCAGACCGGCTTCGGTCGGGGTGATTGAGGACGAGATCAGCCTATTGCTGCAAGGGAATCCGGAGGCAAGTTCCCTGAGGGGACCGGAAGGTCCCGTGACCCTGCAGACCGACGAAGATCGCAGGGAGTTTGCCCGCGGGGTCTCCCGCCGGCCAACCGCCTGGACTCTTTACGTGCCATCTTCCGGTCGCGGCCTGATTTATCTTCCCGATCCGTTCCGGGAATTCGAGCAAAGACAGGTGTCGGCCCAGAAGGAAACGCCGCAGGAAATTCTTGATGACGTCGGGCGAAGTATTTTCCTGGAGCCTGGTCGTTGGTCTCTGGTGGTTAAGTTTCCGTCCTGGGGGGGGAAAAATTTCACCCCGCTACGGATTTCGAGACAGGAACCGGAAGGACTCTGGATGGATCGTCTGGATCAGCACCGTGAGCAACTCCGCGGGATTCGAATGCAGGCTTGGCAGCGGGCTGCACCCGGGATGGGGGATGATCCCGACCAATTGGACGAAACAACCCGTCGAGGCATCAAGCTCCAGATGCAGGAGGAATCCTCCCCGTCTACACCATGGAATGAATTTCTGAAAATCGACGACGAGTATCGGCGCTGGTGGGGGCCTGTCCCGTCCGGAATCCCTCCCGGCGAGGTTTTTCGGCTACTGCTGAAACATCCCGAGGTGGCCTGCGAACTGCAACTGGACGGGCTGGCGGTGGCTCGGATCGTTCCTTAGGCTGATTGTATGACGATCGCCCGGATCGAACGACTGGTGCGTCGGGTCAAAGGGGTTCTCCAAGGCAGCGAGACGGGTGGAGCCCAGGTGGCGGGGGAGTTCGCGGAGGTTTGTCGAGAGGCCAATCGTCGCCTGGAGGAGTGCCTGGCAAGTCTGCGGCGGGGAGATGTGGGCGGAGCCATGGATCTCAGCGAGGCTGAGCCGGCCTTGGCCGAGCAGATCCGCACCCTCGTCTTTGCGGAGTTTGAGGCTTGGACGCAACGATGCCGTGAGCAGGGCTGGATGGTTCCTGAATCCGCGGATCTGCGGGGCTTTCAAGGCCTGCAAAAGGCGTTGCAGGAGGCGAGAGGCAGGGAGATGGATCCCTCTCTGGTGGAGGCTTTCCGCGCGGCCATGGTGGCCGGAGACCGGCCGGCGGCTCTTCGCACCCTCGGTACGATTCTGCGGCGACGTCCCGGAGATGCCTGGGCCACGGCTGAGCGAGGCAAACTTCTGGCCAAGGAGAGTGAACTGAGCCTTCGACGGATCGAGGCGCTGTTGACCTCCGGAAACGACGATGCGCTCGCGGGGGAAGTTGAAAAGTTTGACCAATTGGGACTCGATGCCAAATACCGGCCGGAGATTTACGAGGCCGCGCGGGTCCGTCGTGTCGAGGTGCGTCAGGCCCAGATCCAAGAAAAGGTCCGGGAACAGTTACAACAGGCGGATGCGCTGCGTGCCGCCGGGCAGTGGAGGGAAGTGGAAAGAATTTTGGAAACAGCCTCCTTGGACCTGGAGGAAGCGGGAGCGCGCCCGCCCAGCGGGCATCTCTGGAATGATCTTCATCAGTGGATCCGCGAAAAGCGGGTTGAGGTGGAGAAAAAAGAGGAGTTACAGAAGCAGCAGGAACGGGTGGATCGGGAATTGGCCGCTTTGGAGGACCTGCGCCGGGATCGGATCCGGAGATCGGCCTCGCGGCTTCGACAATCCCTGGCCACCGTGGAGGAATTTCTGGCTTTGCCGGGAACGGGAGGTGCAGGGTGGCCGGAGTCCGTGCACGGACGCCTACGAAAGGAGGCGGAAGCGCTGGCCGCCGACCTCCGGAGGGCCCGCAAAGCAAAATGGCTGTTGACCGCCCTGGCCGGTCTGGGCTTCGGATTCACGATTCTAGGGGTGCTGGAGTGGAAAAAGGAGGAAATCCGGCAGGAAATGTTCCTCCGCGAGATCGACCAGATGGTGGCCGAACGCAAAGTGGACGAAGCCGAAGCCTGGCTGGAGAGCGCGGAAGCCCAACAAGCACAGACTCGTGCCCACGGGGCCGCCGAGTTGAAAAAATTGCGCACTTTCTTGGAGGCTGAAAAGCAGGCACGGGATGTGGCCACGGCCGAGCTCAGCCGACTGGAGCAGCTTTCCTTGGACCGGAAGACAGCTCTCGGGATGCGTTGGGGGGCTTGGGCTGAGCTGGAAAAAAAACTTTCCACAGTCCATCCACGCTGGAAATCCGCGTTGGAGGAGCGAAAAGACCAGGCGCTGGCGGGTTTGCGTGCGGAGAGCCGTGAGTTCGTGGAGTCACGCGCACGCACGCTGAGGGGCGCCATGAAAAGAGTGGAGTTGGAGTTCGCGGGCTGGGAATCCAGCCAGCGAAACCAGAAGGAGGACGCCAATAAACTGCAGTCGATGACGGAGCAACTTCAGGATGGGGTGACCTGGAGAGACGAAGGGAGGCCCGAATTGGCCATGCCGCCCGAACTGGAAAAAGAATGGACCGCATTGATCAGCCGGCTTGTCGAAAGGCGGGCCAAAATCGAAGAATTCCACCTGGCCCGACAGGCTTTGGCTGCGGCCACTTCTCCGGCGGAATACCGCAGTGCCCTGGAACGTTTGGCGGCCCACCCCGGCACGGAGCCTTCCGAAAAGGAAAAAATTTCCCAAGTGGTGGTGGCCTGGCGGAGTGATGCGGAACTGATGGCGTCTCTTTGGCTGGCCTGGGAAAATCCAGCGCCTGCCGGTCTAAGGCCCGGATCCGGCCAGCTTTTTCCCAAACGTCTGGAGTCGTCGGAGGAGAAAATCCTGCGCGACATTGTGGAAGATGACTTTTTGGGGGACGTGTGGTCCTACGATGTGCCCGTGGCCAAGGATTCCAAGCAACGTTACCTGCTTTATTCCCTGGGACGGCTGAAGGTCATCCCCGGAAGCGGTTCCGAGAGCCCGTACACCTATGGGCAAGGCGAGGTGTTTATTCCGGGAGAGTGTGCCCGCGATGAACCCGTAAAATTTGAAAAGCGTCCGCGCAGCGAGTTTCTCCAGGGAATTCGCCAGGATTCAGAAAAACTACTGATCGGCTTTGGCGGACAGGTGCGGGCGGCTCCCGAGCCTAATTCGGAACGACTGCGCGGCATTTGGGGGAATCTGGAAAAAGCCCTGAGCGGAGACTCCACCTCCCTTTTGTCGAGGGCGCCTGTGCAAGAAGCTTTGGAAGCCCTCCTTCCTGCCTCTCCTGGGGTTTCCCCTTTGGCGCGGGCCTACTTGTCCGGCAAGATATGGAAGCTGGTCAACGCGGCTGGGGATCCCTGCCGTTTCGGACTGGTTTTTTCGCCTTCTCTGAGGAAGGTAACTTCTGCCTGGAGTAGTTGGGGTGCGGTGGAGCCGGGCCTCTGGCTTAAAAACGATGTTCAGGGGTTGGATGCGGACTGGATCCAAACCTTCTCCCTGACCGAGGCTCCCTCCATGGTTGAGGAGGCGAAGTTGTTTGTTCGCCTGTGGATTTTGGCGAGCCAGGCAGGTTTGCCATTTGGCGGGTGGGTGGATGGTCAGGGGAAAGAGCAAAATTTCGACCGATTGGTGAACCTCGAATCGGGCCAAATTCTTCTGGGGCAGGGGAAAAAAGGAGAGCTGGTCGTGGGCTGGCGGTATGAAGGCGGAAAGTGGGTGAAGGCGAACGAACTCCGTCCTTTTTCGCCGCTCTACCTGCTGCCGAGAAGCCCCAAGATCCTTCTCGGGGAAGCGGCCCGCGCGGCAAAAATTCCCGATGATAAAGCCCGAGCCTTGGCAAAGGAGCATTTGCCGTTTCTTTTCGGGGAAGGATCCTAGCCGAGAAGCTGGCATTGACGCGGGCGCATCCTCTTTTCCAGACTTACGCATGCCCCCCGAAGTCCGATATCGTTGGAGCCAACTGGATCCGGAGCGGCGGCTGGGATTTTCCGGGGGCCGTTTCACCGGACCGAAGCCGCTTCCTGCCTTTCTTGCCGGAACGGTCCTGACGGCGATCTTTTACGCCTTGGTGATCTGGCTGCATGGTCATTTGGCCTGGAGTCACCCCGTCACCCAGGCCTTTTTGCGGGAAGCCAATCTGTGGACAGTGGTTCCCCTAAGCCTGCTTTTCTTTTTTTCCGTGGCGTTGTTGGCGGGAAAAACCCTGAAACTGGGGCTGCAACAAAAGGCCATGGGCTGGGCGGTGGTTCCCGCCAGCGCTGATTTTATTCTCAACGAGAACACGGCGGAAGCTGTTCTGCAACGAATCCAGGGTCTGGTGGATCAACCCGACCAGTTCGTCATTCTTAACCGGATCGAGAGGGGACTTTCGAACCTCCACTATCTTGGTCAAGTCAGCGAGGTTTCCTCGGTGCTGCGGGGCCAGGCTGATGATGACGAGAAGACGGTGGCCAGCAGCTTTACCCTTCTTCAGGGGTTGGTCTGGGCCATGCCAGTGCTTGGATTCGTGGGAACGGCCCAAGGCCTTGCTTTCGCCATGGGAAAGTTCCGCCTGGTGCTGGGGGAACAGGGCACGGATCTGGCGGCCATCAAGCAAAGTCTGCAAGAAGTCACGCTCGGACTATCCACATCATTCGAGACGACCTTGGTGGCCCTGGTTTTTGCCCTGACCATCCAGATCTGGATCACCTTTCGGCAACGGGCCGAACTTGAGTTTTTGGATTCCTGCAACGACTACTGCCAACGGTATGTGATTTCCAAGCTAAGGTTGGCTTCCGGGGGCGTGCGGGATACCTATCCCAACTAGGAATCCATGACTCCGCGAGGCCGGCAATCCCTGGCGCCCCGCATCAGCCTTTTTTATTTTTTGGACATCATCACCGCCATGAGCGGGATCATGATTCTGGTATCCCTCTATTTTGCGACCTGTCTGCGGGAGGGGAGTCCGCTTTTCCCGGGTTCTTCCCGGTGGCAGAGTCGGGACGAGGAGCAGGACTTGCAGTCCTCCCTGCTTCGTCTGGCGGGTGAAAAAAACCGCCAAACGGAACTGCAGGAAAAACTCCGTTGGTCCGAGCTGACCCCCCGGGAAATCCGGCGAAAACTGCGAAGACTGGAGGCAATTGGGGCCGAAGGTGGCGGAGGGGGGGAGGGGCAGGAGCTCACGGCAGAGCAGATTCTTCAAAGGGCCGGCCTTGCCTCGCTGCGGGATAAAATCAGGGCCTTGGAGTTGGACGTGGGGAAACGCCGGAGTGAAGTCGCCGAGGCACGTCAGACCCATGAAAATCTGGATCATCAAGTCCGGCAGTTGCAGGAGTCCTCGGCGAATCTCCTTGCGGACAAAAAAGGGTTTCGACTTGTACGCGACGGGAGGGATACCACCAAAGTTCCGGTCATCGTGGAAGTTTCGTATCCGCGGATCGTCCTTTACCCCTTCGACCAGCCCGAGGCCCGACAAGTGCTGGAACCCGCCACCCAGTCTCTGCAACAGCTTCGGCGCTGGTTTTCGGTCTACCAGCCGGAAACACATTACGCCTTTCTTTTGGTTCAACCATCCGGGTATGGGCTGTTTACTGAACTTCGGGAACAACTGTTGCGGCTGGGATTTGAAGTGGGGTACGACGGCGTGCCGGAAGATCCACGGATGCTAATGTCGGACGTGACCGCCCCCGGGTCGGTCGGGCGACCTGCAGTCTCCATCGGAGACCCAGAGCCCTGGCCGGTGGAAGGAGAAGGGAAAACTCCGTGAAGCAAGGGCGCGCTGTCGAGCCAGGGGAATCGTTGCAACTTCTGGTGGATCCCATGTGCAATCTATTCGCCGGGTTGGTGCTTCTTTCCGTATTTTTGGCCCTTTTTGCCGGCCGTAACCAGGGAGCGCCCACCAAGGAATCAGCCGAATCCGGGCGATTCGCCAACCAGGAACTTCTGCAAAAGCGTTCTGCGGAGACCCGGGATGCCATCACGGAAATCCGCGCTGCCAATGAAACCCTGGCGTCGCGGTTGGGGACCGGAGCCGTCCTTCCGCCCCTGGAGGCTGTGGAGAAAGCCGTGGCGGAGGCGGATGAGGCCACCCGGGGAGAGGCAGTGATCAGCTGCAAAACCTTGCAACAGGCCTTGGAGTCGGAGCTGGAAAACCTTCAGGGAGAACTGGTGTCTCTGACGAATGAAGCCGAGGGGTTGAAAAAGGAAACGGCGCGGTTGCAGGAAAGACAGGAAAAACTGTCACGGCAGAAAGCAGCAGGAACCGATGGCAACCAAGAAGTGACTCTACGAATACCGCGGGCCCGGCCCACTGATAAAACCCCGGTTTATCTTTTGCTTTCAGGGGGCAAGGTGTTTCCCGCCCAACTACCTTCCGGCTTGGAGGATGATGCCCATGTCGAGCGGCAGCGTTCGCCTTCCGAGGACCGAATTTTCCCCAAGTCGGGGCGGGGGCTCTCCACCGGAAAGGACACGGAAAAGTATCTTAAACTCATTCCCGCCGACCGCTGCTATCCCGTTTTGGTCGTCTATCCGGATTCCTTTGCCCAATACGCAGAGGTACGAAGGACTTTGGAGAAATTCAAACTCGGCTTTGGATGGGAGCCGCGGGAAAGCGGGGCTCCCCTCAGGCTTTCGGCGCGGGGTTTTAAGCCGGAGGCCCAATGAACATCAGGCTCAGGGGCTGGGTCTGTCTGCTGGGTTTTTGTCTGGGGTTTTGGCTCCCTGCCCAAGGGGCTCTCCCGCCTGAGGTGCTCGCACAAAACGCCCGTGGTGCGACCATGATGGTGCGAAACCTGGAAGGGAGAAAATCCATAGGCACGGGTTTTTTCCTTTATCCGGATTTGCTGGTGACGAACAAACATGTGATTGAGTCGTTGGATGTCGAGCTGGTGGATGAACAAGGCCGGACCCAGATGGGGCGCTGTGTGGCGGAAGCCAAGGACGATGACCTCGCCCTGGTTCGTGGCGTCACGCTGTCCGGATACCTCAATCTGCGTCCCGCAGAACCCAAATACGGGGAAAAAGTCTATATCATGGGCAATCCCAGAGGTCTGCAGTACACGCTTTCAGACGGAATCGTTTCCCATCCGGTGAAACAATACCCCGGCGGCATGCTTTTTCAGCATACGGCTCCGACATCACCAGGTTCCAGCGGCTCGGCGGTGTTGGATCTGGATGGCAGGGTTATCGGCGTGGTCTGTTCCCAAATCACGGACAGCCAAAATCTGAATTTCGCCATTCCGGTGAGTCGACTGAAAGATCTGATCCAAAAATGGAGGTTAGGGCTGGCCCGTCCGGAACCCAAAAAGCCTGCCAAGCCGGAGGAGATCAAACCTTCACGAGCTGGCGGAGGAATCGGGCCGGGAGGGGG
>RGTE01000330.1 GCA_010025475.1 Verrucomicrobiota bacterium | reverse complement strand
CCGGGTTTATCTTTGCCAGCCTGCAATTGTCCTGTGCCTTTGTTTGGATCCCCGTGGTGGTCTGGCTCTTTCTCCAGGGAAATATTCAATGGGCTATTTTAAATACCATGTGGGGAATCGGGGTGGTGGGTTTAATCGATAACTTCACCAAGCCGTACTTGATCAGCCGCGGAAGCAACCTGCCCTTCGGGATTATTTTTTTGGGGGTGATTGGGGGGTTTGTGGCCTACGGATTCCTTGGCATTTTTTTCGGCGCCACCTTGATGGCGGTAGCCTTTCGTCTGCTCAAGGAATGGCTGTCTGGGGATGTCCAGGAACCTGATTTGATGCCGGCTCTCTCCGTCCATTTAACCAAAAGGCGTAACTCGATTAGGATGAAAAAACATTCATAACCATTTGCTTTGCAATTACTTAAAAACAAGTAAAAACTAATTTTTCGGTTGTCGGTTAGGTCGATTTCGGCATCCTCAACGGATGCCAGCCGCGAAGGAAAAAGTCGTCGTTTCCTCGAAATACGACGCGTCCAAGATCGACAAGCTGGAGGGGTTGGAGGCGGTCCGGAAGCGCCCCGGGATGTACATCGGCGACCCGGATGAACGGGGTCTTCATCACTGTGTTTTTGAGGTGCTGGACAACTCGGTCGACGAGCACCTCGCCGGGCATTGCGACAATATCAAGGTCACCATGCACGTGGATGGCTCGATCTCAATCGAGGACGACGGCCGGGGTATCCCGGTCGATCCCCATCCGAAGTTCAAAATCCCAGCCGTGGAGTTGGTGCTCACAAACCTCCATGCGGGCGGAAAGTTCGATCAAGGGGCCTATAAATATTCCGGCGGTCTGCACGGAGTGGGCGCCAAGTGCGTCAACGCACTTTCAGAATGGTTCGAGGCGGAGATTTCCCGCGACGGAAAGCTGTATCACATCGAATTCGCCCGCGGGAAGACAACCTCAAAGCTTAGCGTCACGGGCAAATCCAAGAAGACCGGGACCAAGATCACCTTCAAGCCCGATGCGGAGATTTTCACGGACACGACCAAGTTCAAGTTCGACCTGCTGGCCAAGCGGATGCGGGAACTGGCGTTTCTCAATCCCGGGCTCTCCATCCTGCTCACCGACGAGGGCAAAAGCGGCAAGTCGGAAACGTTTCTCTACAAAGACGGGATTGAGGAGTTCGTTAAGCAGTTGGCCAAGGCCCGCTCCCCGATCCATCCCAAGCCCATCGTGTT
>RGTE01000329.1 GCA_010025475.1 Verrucomicrobiota bacterium | reverse complement strand
GCTCGGGGAAATTTATCTCGTGTCCGGGGAGACAAAACCGCGCCACCGCACTCCAGCCGTCTGGAGCATCGTCCCATCGACGGAAATCCAAAAGGAGGCAAAGTAGGTCATGGAAAATATCCGCCTCGAGGGCCTGTTTCCCGCCTCTTTCACCCCGTACCGGAGGGGATCCGTTCATCCCGAGGCGATCCCCGCCTACGCCGCCGCCCTGCGGCGGGAGGGGGTGGCGGGAGTGTTTGTGAACGGAACCACGGGGGAAAGCCTCTCCCTCTCCACGTCGGAGCGAAAAGAAATGGCCGAGGCCTGGCTGCGCTTCGTCCCGGCGGATTTTCCGGTGCTGGTCCATGTGGGGCACAACTCGCTGCCGTGCGCGCAGGAGCTGGCCGCCCACGCGGCGGAGCACGGGGCGCGGGCTTTCTCGGCGATGGCGCCGACCTTTTTCCGGCCTGATCTGGCCGGGCTGGTGGACTTTCTGGCGGAGATCGCCGCCGCCGCCCCGCAGACTCCATTTTACTACTATCATATGCCGTCGATGACCGGGGCCCGTTTTCCGATGGAGGATTTTCTGCGGGCCGCGGTGAAAAAAATCCCGAACCTCGCCGGGGTGAAGTACACATGGGAGGACCTGGAGGATTACGCAAGGGCGGTGCGGTTTGACGGTGGAAGGTTCGACATCGTTTTCGGGCGGGATGAGATCCTGCTGGACGGTCTGGGGAACGGGGCCCGGGCGGCCATCGGCAGCACCTACAACGCGGCAGCTCCCATTTATTTCGGGGTGTGGCGGGCTTGGAGGGAGGGGCGGCGGGAGGAGGCGCGTGAGCTTCAGCTTCAGGCGAGGCAAATGATCGAGGCCTGTCGCGGCACGGGCTGGAGTGATCTCCCGGCCATTCGGGCTTTGGCGGAGCATCGTCTGGGAATCGATCTTGGGCCTCCGCGTCCCCCGCTGAGGGCCGTTTCCCAGGCGAAAATGGTGACGATTCGCCGTGATCTCGAGGCCGCCCTGCGGGAGAACCTAGGCTGAGCTTAGGCGGAATGCGACCCGGCCGCCGGCGGCGCCGCAATGGGCCGGATGAGCAGCACCAAGATAATTGAGATGAGGGCCACGGCGGCAAAGCAGCCGAAGATGAGGTGCAGCGGCACCCGGTGGTCCCGCAGGATGCCGAAGCCCCAGTCGGCCAACCCCCCGCAGCTGATGCTGACCAGGTTCATGATGCCGTAGCCGGTGGAACG
>RGTE01000328.1 GCA_010025475.1 Verrucomicrobiota bacterium | reverse complement strand
CTCTGCTTGGCAGCGATTGCGCCGGCTGCCGTGGTCACTTTTACCGGTGGCACTGCCTATGGAAACATGACGGTTTTTGATCCTGAAACATTTACACCAACCTCGGTGACAAGCGGTGTTACCGATGGAACCAAAACCTTCCGCGGGGTAGACTATTACCTAGAAAATGGTTTCAAATTTGACTACGTTGGAGGTTCGGGTGGTTCGATTGGTAATTACTATGGTGGCTCTAACGACGTAATCCATGGCCATTGGGGAACTGGGGAAATGACTAGCATTGAGATTACAAAGGTTGGTGGTGGGACTTTCGATTTTAATTATTTTGTTCTCACGTCTGACACGGACCACCCAGGTGGAGCTGCCTCCGGGAATGAGGTTGTATATGCTCAAGCTTGGCTCAATGGATCGCAGCAAGGTTCCAATGTGCAGCTCCCTTCGGAGGATTGGGGTTTGGCTACGACCAAGGATGTTTTCTTTGATTCCTATTTCGATGTCGTCGACAAAGTTGTGATCACCTCTCCCATGACCCAATTTTCTTGCTTCGGGATGGATGCTTTTTACATCGATCAGGCTGCCCCGGTTTCGCCCTCGGTTCCCGAGCCCTCCGCCCTCTCGCTTCTCGCCCTTGGCTTGGGCGGATTGGTTTCGGTGCGCCGCATTCGGCGCAGTTAGTTTAAGTCGTAAGTTTAAGTTTAAGAAAAAGCCCTGGGGCGTGAGCTCCGGGGCTTTTTGTTTTTGGGGCGAAAATTAAGGTGGGGCGCCCTCGATGAGGGCGCCTGAATTGAAAATTCAAATAGCGGTCTTGAACGCAGGCGGGCTCATCGAGCCCGCCCTACCCAAAGTTTCATACTATTATCTATCTTCCCATATCCTCTCATTTTTGTCTTAAACTTTATTGAAAGTTTTCCCTATCAATACTTTAGGAGCAAAACCGGAATCAAAACGTACCCCCTTGATTTTTTTGAAGTGGTAAGTACTTTTTAACCAACACGTAAACCCACCCATAGATACCCCAATGAATAAAATCATCCTCTCCACCCTCATCGGTCTTGGGGTTGTTTCCGGTGCATTTGCGGCGGGAAGTTACGTGGAGAATTTCGAATCCTACGGAACGCTGAGTTACACGGGAAATTCAGCCTCCTTAAACAATGGCGCGGTTCTGTATGGAAATAACTCTTCAGCCGTCAATACGTTTAATAACGGTGGCCTTTGGAAAGCCCTTCGGTTGGC
>RGTE01000327.1 GCA_010025475.1 Verrucomicrobiota bacterium | reverse complement strand
CCTGCGTCCCTACAGAAGATCAGGGTTTTGGGGGTAGAGGCTTCTTTGCCAAATCCCTCCGGCCTTGCAACCGCCTAATGATAAAATCAGCCACTCTCCCTGCTGGATTTGGAATTCCCAACGTAAGCGATCGGGTAGAAACAGGGCGCCTCCTCGCCCGATAAGATCATTCCAGTTCGAATTTTTAGCACTACGGAAGCTTGGGACACGCGACCCAACCAGATCTAGGGCTTCGGTGGCAGGGGCTTTTTGGCCAGATAGTGCTCAAGCAAACGGGTATGACGGACGAGGGTGGAGTAGAAGGTGGAGGCAGCGATGTAAAAGCCGGGGAAGCCGTCGAGAAAGCCCAGGCGGAGGAAATATGCCCGGAAGAAACGCCAGAAGGCGCGGAAGGCGGTCTCTGCCGGATACCAGCGCGATCCTTTCTTAAGCCGTGACTCGAGATAAAGATCCGAGAAGTAGTTGATCTTGGAGACATAACTGGAAATGGAGGGATTGGAGTAGTGCAGGATGTCTCCGTTCAAGGTTCCGACCCGGCCTTCAACCATAAGGCGGTCGTGGGGATCGATCCCGCCCCACTTGGCCTTCCCCGCTCTCCAGAGTCGCGTCTGCCAATCGGGATACCAGTCACCATGCCGAACCCAGTGCCCGAGGAACAAGGAGCAACGGGCCATCCGGAAGGCGTCGGGGGCATTGACCTGAACGGACAACATGAAACGGGTAATCGATTCGCGAAGCCTGGAGGAAATCTCCTCGTCGGAATCCAGACCCAGAATCCACGGCTGGGTGGCCTTGGCGGCGGCGGAGTTTTTCTGGGCAATGTGCTCCTTCCAGGGTTCGCGGAAGACCTTGGCCCCAAACTTTTCGGCAATCCTGTCCGTGCCGTCAGTGACGTCGTCGTTCACCACCACGATCTGTTCGGCCGTCCAGCCCCGGACGCTTTCCAGCGCCCGCCCAATCCGACCGGCATCCGAGCCGGAAATCATGGCAACGGAGATCGGAAGCGGGGAGTTCACAGCCCCATGGTATGGGGTTTGAGATGAAGATGAAGATTAAGATGAGGGGCTGGAAAAGCTGAAAGCGGAAGGCTGAAACAGGGTCGGTTTATCGGCTCGCACGTGGGCAGGGCTTTATTTATGGTTTTTGGTTCAGGGACAGGTGCCGGAGCGGTCTATCGGGCACGCCTGGAAAGCGTGTGTTGGTGAAAGCCAACCGAGGGTTCGAATCCCTCCCTGTCCG
>RGTE01000326.1 GCA_010025475.1 Verrucomicrobiota bacterium | reverse complement strand
CTTCTCCAGCAGCTTTCGCAGAAACTCTCCCGCCGCCTTCCGCGTGAAGGTCAGAGCCAGGATCTTTCGCGGCTCCACGCCCAGCAACAGCAGCTCCACGATCCGGTCCGTCAGCCGGAACGTCTTGCCCGTTCCCGCCGAAGCAGTGATGCGGAGATGGGATAGTCGAACGCTCATGGCTCCACCTCCAAGGCCTTTTCTTCAATAAACCTTCCCAGCCCCATCTCCTCAAAATCATCGTAATCCGCCGAGACCGCCAACCGCTCAAACTTCCCCTGACGAATCCAGTCCAAGACAGCATCCGTGCGGTACTCCTGGGCGGCTTCCCGGGCACACTCCCGGGCCGATTCCCGTTCCTCCGCCGACAAGACCAGCGGCTTCCATCCGATCTCCCCCAAATCCTCCCCCAGATAAAGATATCCCGCCTGCGCCGGCCGCTCCGATCCCGCCACCGCCTCGAGGTAGAGCGGCAACTGGAGATTGATCCAGCAAGCCGTCCCGATTTTCCCTTTCTTGTCCATGCGGTTCAGGCGCGCGTACTGCGGCGATCTCTGAAAAAGCGCCCTTCTCCCTCCCGCAAAATGATAGGCCGCCGCCTCCTTCTCCCTCCCCGTCTTGTAGTCCACCACCCGCAACCCCAGCTCCGGATGTTCGTCGATCCGGTCCGCCCGGCCCTGCACCCAGAAATTCTCCAGCCCCACGGAAAAACAGCGCACCTTCTTGGATCGACCCGGCAGCTCCCGCTCCTCCCCCAAGGGCGTTTCCGTCGACTGGATCCGCCAACCCTCCGCGGCCAGTCCCGCCTGGATTTCCGCAAAGCGCTTGAGCCTTTCCAGGCCCGACTCCCGCTGGAGATCCAGATTCAACCGCAGAGCCCCCGCCACCTCCCACGGCCGAAACTTCCCCTCCCACCGTGCTTTCACGTAGTCATAAATTTTGCCGGCATCCGCACTCGCCCGGATGGCGGGATCCGCCCCGAACTCTCCCAACACCTCATGCATCCAGGTGCCGAACCGCCGGCCATCCAATCCCGGAGCCGGCTCCTCCCCTGGCCGCCAACCCAGCCGACGCGAAAGATAAAACCGCAAGGGACAGGCCAAGAAGGCGGAGAAGTCAGTCACATGCAGCAGATCTGTCTTCCCATCCGCCGGCGGCCGCGGGATCCGCCCCGAACTCTCCCAACACCTCATGCATCCAGGTGCCGAACCGCCGGCCATCCAATCCCGGAGCCGGCTCCTCCCC
>RGTE01000325.1 GCA_010025475.1 Verrucomicrobiota bacterium | reverse complement strand
CCATCTGGCCCACCTTCCTTTCTTCCCGGAGATTGAGAAATTTATGGCCTCCGGTCCGGTGGTGGCGGTCGCCCTGGAAGGACCGAAGGCCATCGAGCGGGTCCGCGAGCTCCTTGGGCCCACCGACAGCACCAAGGCACCCAAGGGCACAATCCGGGGGGACCTGGGGAAGGACAAGATGCACAATGTCGTCCACGCCTCCGATTCTCCTGAAAATGCCAAGGCGGAGCTGAAGCGGTTTTTTGGGAGCGAAAAGCCGGGGGTTTAAGCTTTGGTAGGGGGGGTTCTCCGTAGCCCGCCTCGCTTTTGGTTCAAACCTTCAAGGCTCAAGGAGGCGGTCAAGGGACTGACCGCCCTACCGAAGAAAAAATCCACATCGTATTGTTAATAAGTGTTTAACACATAATATACCGAATATATGGCGAGGGTATTTGGGTATTATTTTAACCATAAACCATTAATTAGTAATGCTTTAAAACAAAAAGCGCAGGCTTTGGCGGCCTGCGCTTCTTGCCGAACACCCTCGGAGACGTTCGAGCTTGAAAGGGCATAGACAGGCGAACCCCAAAAACGTTCAAAAATATTTGTTGACGGGTAGGTAAGGGTTGATACTGTTACGAGGTTCTCGGAGTACTTTGGCTAACAATCACGGTGCTTGGGGAACACAAACAAACACAACAAAGGAGATACAAAAACATGATCAAAAAGATCACAGCGATCCTCGGCGTTCTCGCGGCCGTGGCCTCTCTGTCCCTCGCGGACAGCGGTCCGGAAGCTTCCGCCAAGGACACGAAGAAGATGGTTCAAAACAACTTCGTTGAGACCGCCCAGAAGGGTGTGAAACTCAGCGGATACGTCGACGCCGGCTACAGCTACAACTTCACCGGCTCCGGCACCCAGTCCGTCGTCAACAGCCGCCTCGGCAGTGACTCGGCCCAGTACGGGGATTTTAACCTGTACGCGGTCAAGCTCGCCCTCGAGAAGGCGCTGACCTCGGAAAACAAGGCCCAGGCTGGTTTCCGCGCCGATGTGATGATCGGTGAGGACGCTAACTACCTGCAGAATCGTGACAGTGGTACCGCAACTACGGTGACCAACGACGATCAGAACTCCAACTCCCTGTTCCTGGAACAGGCCTACGTCTCCATCCGCGCCCCTGTGGGTAACGGTTGGGACTTCAAAGTTGGAAAGTTCGTCTCGATCCTCGGCTACGAAGTGATCGAGCGCCCGGCCAACATGAACATCACCTACGG
>RGTE01000324.1 GCA_010025475.1 Verrucomicrobiota bacterium | reverse complement strand
GACGGCGAGCAGAATGGTGCCTCCTTGGTTAACCCGGTCCACCCAATCGCTTCCCAGTGGGAACGGAAAGACGACCGCGGCGGCGGCGAATCCAAACATGGAAAGCAGGTAAGGCAGGGCTTCCCCGTCTGTGAGGGTGCCGCTCCGCAGTTTTTCCTTTAACAATTCTGTGCGAAAAATCTGCATGGGGATTTTTAGGGGTTCTGGGATCGAAAAGGGAGGCGATTCCAAGCCTTTGGAGTGCAGGAATGCCTTGGTTGACTCCTTGCGGAGGGGTTTCAGAATAAGGCTATGAGTTTGACCGAAGTGCTGCACGAGTTGCCTCACTGGAAGCCGCAAGACCGGCAGGCGTTGGTTCGCAAGGTCATGGAACTGGACGAGGAGGGTCTCACGCCCGAGGAGTTGAAACTTGTGGAAGGGTGGCTTTACGCAAGCTGCGGGCGATCTTCCAGGGCATGAAATCATGAAAAGTTCGGTCATTCGCCGGGACGGGGAAATTCTGGGCGGTACGCCCTGCTTCGTGGGCACGCGGGTGCCGGCCCGCAACCTGATCGACTGCCTGGAAGGCGGCTATTCGATCGATCAGTTTCTGTCGGACTTTCCCAGCGTCTCTCGCCAACAGGTTTTGACCTTTCTTGAGGAGACCAAGGCCGAGCTGGAAACAGCCGTGCCGGCATGAAGGTCATCCTCGACGAATGCCTACCTAAACGGCTGATCTACGAACTTCCCGGGCACGAGGTGGTGACCGTGCCCATGGCGGGTTGGGCGGGGGTCAAAAACGGGGAGTTGCTCCGAAAAATCGACGGGTACCACGACGCCTTCCTGACGGTGGATGCCCTGGTGGCACGCCCGGAAACGGTGAAAACCCTTCAATTCCGGATCCTTATCCTAAAGGCCCAGTCCAATAAAATGGAAGATCTGCGACCGCTGATCCCAAAAATTCTCGCGGCCCTTTCAGAGGCCAAGCCGGGAACTATCACATCCATTTCCTAGCGCATCCAGTTCAGCTTGGGTCGCTGGACGGCTTTTAGTTTTCGCAGAAGGCCAGGATCTCGGCGGGGGCAAAGGTGCCGCCGGGGGAGGAGACGTGGCGCTCGCTCTTCAAGCCGGTGATTCGGCGGCGGACCTTAGGATAGGCCTGCGGATCGGGCCACGACTGCACGCCCACGGTGCGAAACAGCTCCCGCGCGGCGTCCCATAACGCCACCGGCCCGGTCCGCCCGGTCCCGCGATACCACGCGCCATCGATCAGGGCCGGGA
>RGTE01000323.1 GCA_010025475.1 Verrucomicrobiota bacterium | reverse complement strand
GCCACGATCATCTTCAACTACCACTACATACACTGGCTTTTCACCATTAAAAATTGCCTGCAATTCGGGGGAGTTGGCGATGGGCTCAGGCTTGGGCTCGGAAATCAATTTAACCAAGTCCATATCCTCATCTGGCTCAGCACAACTAAGCAAATACCGACCATCAATGGTGAAAGTACAAAGACGGCCATCACGACTCCGCTTGGCTCCGATTGGATAATTTTGCCAAGGCAACTGGGTATCGGTGATTGTAAACTCTTCACCATTTTCTGATTCCCAAACTTGTCCCACCTTGAACTCACTCAATGCAACAGGAGTAATCTCGGGCTCAGAGATAAGCTTAACCAAATCACTATCACTGGGGCGACTTGCCCAGTAATCACCACTAGAAGTAAACAAGCGACGCCAAGATCCATTAACGGCTTCAATCGGGTAAACTGGGTGATCGTCAATGTCGGTAATTGTGAATTGCCCGCCATCCCGCGATTCCCAAACTTGCCCCACCTTGAATTGAGGCGATGGGGCAGGGGCGGGTTCGGGCTTAACAAGCTCAACTAGATCAAACTTACTTTCCTCCCCAGAGACACACTTTCCATCTAAAGTGTATGTCGCTTCGTCCCCATAAATATTCCTAACAGTTTTGTCGCAAAAAGTGGCAATAATCGGATATTCGTTTGATGTGTCTGCGATTCTAGTGATTTTTACATAGTCTCCATTAGCCTGCTTCCACACTTGCCCAACGGCAAATTCTTTAGTGCGCCCCCGAACCAAGAAAATAACCGTCTTTGGTAAATGTGCGATGCAGGGACGGGTCGTACGTTTTATCTTGGGCGGAATAAAAGCTTGCCACGATGGGCCAAGGCTCTGCAGAGTCAAGACTAAGGATTTGCATAAGCTGACCGTCTCTAGTGCGCCAGATTTGGCCTTTTTCAAACTGCGTGGTCATCGTCGTTCGCCTTGGGACCTCCAAACACTAGGCGATGGTGGCCCCACTGTCTAGCTTTTGCCGATCAGCGTTGCTTATGGCCTGCCTTCCCCTCCTTCCCCGCTTTCCATTCCACGGCCACCAAGTGATTCCCCAAGGGCTCTAGAAGGGCAAGACGATGGCAACGAGCAAGCATGGCCTTGGCAGCATCCCGGCGGCTTTTCGTGAGTTGTTCACGTGGCTCCTCAATCTCAAAATGAGCAAAGTCCGCCAGTTCTTCCACGTCAGCAAGCTCTTTCGTCACGACAATTAGTTGGTCTCGCCGTTGTTTGACT
>RGTE01000322.1 GCA_010025475.1 Verrucomicrobiota bacterium | reverse complement strand
AGTCTCGCCATCTTTAACCGGGATTCGGAACAAAACGCTTTTTTTAACCGCCTCCGGCTCAATCCGTAGCCGGAATGTCCAGCGCCAGCACGTAGGGCGATCCTTCGCCTCCGGCCACCAGCACGTGGGTACCTGGCGGAAGCTGAACCTCGGTCATCCCGAACGAGGGCCCGACCGAAACCCCGCTCACCTCAGTTCCGTGGGGACTCTGCTCATCCTTTAACACCACCGCTCCGTTGCGAAGCTCCAAGGCAAACTGGAGCGGAGCCAGACGTTGGGGCGGATTCTCCTCAATCAGAACGATCTCTGTCCCGGGGACGGTTGAAGCTGGTCCGGGCCCTCTGCCAAAAATCATCGGAAGCTGATGCACGCTGCCCTGCCCCGACCACTGGACTTGATCGCCGTTCCTCCACCCCATTCTGAGCCCCACTTTGACCGTCACCGGGGAGCTTCCAGACGGGGTCGCCGATGTGGCGGAGGGAGACATGGTGACAGGCGCCAAGGGAGCACCGAGTTTTTCCAGCGCGGCTTGGTCGAGCTTTTCCATGCTCTGGCGCAACCTCTGGGCCAATACCCGCGAGACCACCGAGCCGGGATGGTCTTGCCCGTCGGAACGCTTGTCGGTGAGGTCCGCCAGGGTCATGCCATAAAGCCAAACCCTGCCCTTGGCCACGGCCGTGGCCGATCTTGGCAGATTTTGCAATACCCCCATCTCGCCGATCACCTCCCCGGGGCCGGCCTTGCCGATCTCGCTGGATGCTCCGTTGGCTTCCCGGGTCAGGACTACCTGCCCGCTTCGGATGATATAGAATTTATCGCTCGTTTCCCCTTGGCGAAAAATGGTCTGGCCTTCCGCAAAACCCACCGTGGCCTTTCGGATCTCCGCGTTTACCATCTCGGTTCGGATGTAGGACCAGATGAATCGGCCAATCATGCCGAGGCAGCTTCCCGTAATCACCGCCAGGCAGTTGGTGGTAAAGTCCCCCGACCAATCGCATTGGCGGCCGAAAATCGGCTGAATCAACTCCAGGGCCGCGCTCATTCCCGCGATGGCGATCAGTCCCAGGGGCCAAAGAATCGGCCTCAACCCCATGACCGCCAGAACTCCAAGCAGGCTATAACCGGAAAAATGGACGATCTTGTCCGCCTCAATCGCCACTCCCTTTTTGGCCATCAGACTACCGATCACGGCACACGTCATCCCCATCAGGCCGACCACGATCATCACCCACCGGGTGCGGGGCGGAATATCCAGGTAGGGGGTGGGTCCG
>RGTE01000321.1 GCA_010025475.1 Verrucomicrobiota bacterium | reverse complement strand
CAACTCAACCAGACCGGCTGGATGCACAACCGCCTCCGCATGATCGTGGCCTCCTTCCTCACCAAGGACCTGCTGGTCTCCTGGCAGTGGGGCGAGCGCTATTTCATGGAGAAGCTGTTCGACGGCGATTTGGCCGCCAACAACGGGGGTTGGCAATGGGCCGCCGGAACCGGCACCGATGCCCAGCCCTATTTCCGCATCTTCAACCCCACCAGCCAGGCGGAGAGGTTCGATCCCGACGGTAAATTCATTGCCCACTACATTCCCGAGGTGGACTCGTTGCAATATCCCGCCCCGATTGTGGACCACGCCCGGCAGCGCATCCGCGCACTGGAGATGTACAAAAAGGCCAGAGGTTAGGGGGCTAAAACGGCTGAATCCGCGTTTATGTTTAGGTTTACGTTTACGGGAACCAACCGGGCCGGAACCCGCGTAAACCTAATCGTAACCGTAAACGAACCGGTTTTGGACTCTCGTTACAGAGTCTGTAGGAATCTCACCAACTGCTCCCGGTTCGGGCTGTTGGCGTGCCGGACGTAGAAGCCGGAGGCCGCCACGGCCAGCTGCAGGGAGTGGGCCAGCCCCAGTCCGAGGAGGCGTCCGATTGCGAAGCCGGAATTGAAATGGTCTCCCGCCCCGGTGCTGATCTTGGGTTTGGAGGTGTACGGTCCATTGACGAACACCTCCTCTTCGGCGTTGGCCGCGCAGGCATATTCCACGGGGTGGATGACCACCACCGAGACGCCCATTTTTTCCCGGATCGCCCCCGCGAGGGAGGCATAGCCCTTGGGATTCTTGGCGGCGCCCTTCAGGCGCAGCACCTTGGCGACATGCAGGGCCTCGCTCTCATTCAGGCCCAGGGTGACGTCGCTGTCCGTCTGGAATTCCCCGATGATCTTGAGGGCGGCCAGCAGGTCCGCCTCGATCCGCTTGGCCGGATCGGCCAAATCGAAGAACATCTGCTTCCGCTTGCCGGCCTTGACCGGCTTGTACTCGGTCAGAAGCTTTTTCCAGATGGCGGACATGTGCGGGAGCATCGTCCAGTTGACCATTCCCACGAAATCGGCGGAGGTCCAAAGCTTTTGGACAAGCTTGTCCCCGAGGCGCTTGAGGATGGTTTCCCAGTTGGCGTCCTGCACGGAGGCGTGCTGGCCGAGCATGATCTTGCCGTCGTTGAACTCGAGGGCGGAAGTCAGGGCGGGCTCGGCAAACGAGTGAACCTTGGCGCGCTTGGCAAATTCCTCAAACACCGGGTGGATCTTGGGATATCCGCACATGCC
>RGTE01000033.1 GCA_010025475.1 Verrucomicrobiota bacterium | reverse complement strand
CGGAGCCGAGGCCGCCGCCAAGATCCTCGATGCCGCCGGCATCCATGACGTGGAGATCACCGAGCACGACGGACTTCTCGGCGACCATTACGATCCCATGCACAAGCGCCTCGTTCTCTCCACCCAGAACTACCACGGCCACTCGGCGGCCGCCCTCGGGGTGGCGGCCCACGAGTGTGGTCACGCCATCCAGCATAAAATCGCCTACGCCCCTCTCCAGTGGCGCATGGCGGCGGTGGGTGCCACCACCTTCGCCTCCCAAATTGTCACCTGGCTTCCCCTGCTCGGCCTGTTCACCGGCATTGGCGGCTTCACCTCGCAGACCTACCTCACCCTCATGGTGGCGGGTTGGGGTGTGATCATGCTCTTTAACCTCGTGACTTTGCCGGTGGAATTCGACGCTTCCCGCCGTGCCCTGCAGATCCTGCCCAAGATGCGCTTTATTTCCCCGGGCAAGGAAACACAGGCCGTTGACTCCGTTTTGCGGGCCGCGGCTTGGACCTATGTCGCCGCCTTCATCACTTCCCTGCTTTATTTGCTTTGGCATCTGCTTCCTCTGCTGGCAGGCCGAAGAAGTGATTAAGAGCCAAAAATAGCCCTATAGCTTGGATAAGTTTAGGTCGTATCCCACAAAATGTTGTGGGATAAGGGGAAAAATTGGTTGCAAATCAACGTTCCCGATCTTATGTAGGTATTAAGGAACAAATCGTTGATCCGTCCCATCCTTTCCCTGTTTTTGGTTTTGCCTGTTTTGACTGTTCCGCTCCGTGCCGCCTCCCTCCCCGCTTCCGAAACTTACTCCCATCCGTTGCTCAACCAGATCTATGAAATGCATTCTTTGGCCGAGGCGGGAAACAAGGATGCCACCCGCCGACTGGTTGCCTGGCTGGAACAATTGACCTCCGAACAGCCGGATAACGGCATTCTTTTGGTCTATCTCGGGAGCGCCTACACCTTGGCCAGCCGGGACGCTTTTATCGGCCCGGGCAAACTCCGCTACTTGATGGCCGGCCGGGACTGCATGGATCGCGCCGTCGCCATGCGGCCAGACGACGCCAACGTCCGCTTTATCCGGGCGATCAACAACTATCACCTTCCGACCCTTTTTAACCGGAGGAGCATCGCCCGGGATGATTTTCGTCAATTAGTCGATCAACTTGCCAAGAATCCCGAAGCGGTCGACAGCCTGACTTCCCTTGCCATTTACTACTATGCCGGGCTCTGCTTCGCCCAGCTCGAGGAGGAATCCAATGCCCGGGCCTCCTGGCAAAAAGGCCTCGATCTCAAGATCAATGGCCCCCTCACCGCCAAAATTTCCGACGAGCTCAACCGCCTGACCCCGACCGCCGCCGGCCAGTGACGCGGCCCCCCGGCCAGGACTACATCTCCTCCGCCCGGATCCGAAACCGGGTACGCATCCTTGGGCATTCCATCCGGAAATTTTACCGGGATCGTCCTCTGACCATTGTCGCCCTGCTCAAGGGCAGTGTCTTTTTCGTCGTGGATCTTCTCCGCCACCTCGAACCTTCCACGGAAGTGGAGTTCTGGACCGTCTCCAGCTACCAAGGCACCCGTTCCACCGGCCGCCTGCAGGGCCTTCGGCAGTGCCGGGGAAATTTCCGCGGAAGGGATGTGCTCCTCATCGATGACATTCTGGATTCCGGCCTCACCCTCGCCCACACCCGTGACCACGCCAAACGGCTCGGCGCCAGAAACGTGGAGATCTGCGTGCTGCTGAATAAAAGACGGAAGCGGGTTCGTGCCGTCACCGCCCGATGGGTCGGCTTCCACATCTCCGACCGATTTGTGATCGGCTACGGCCTCGACATGGACCAGCGCTACCGCGCTCTTCCCTCCATCCGTGCCCTCCCGGAAGGAGTCTGACCGTCCCCCTTCATCTTCATCCTCATCTTAATCGAAACGGGCAATTTCCGATCCGTGCCCGTCGGCTGAAAATTACTCCGCAATATCCTCGTTCCACAGCTCCGGCTTCGCCCGGATAAAGTCCCCCATCATCTGGATCAGCTCGGGCTGATTTAGGATCACCACCTCCACCCCCTGCGACCGCAAAAATTCCGGAGCGCCGGGAAAATTCACCGCCTCCCCGACCACCACGCGGGGAATCTTGAACTGCACGATCGTCCCGGAACACATGTAGCAGGGGCACAACGTCGAATAGATCACCGTGTCCCGATAATTCCTTTGCCGGCCCGCGTTCATCAGACAGTCCATCTCTCCGTGCAGGATGGCACTTCCCTTCTGCACCCGTTGGTTGTGGCCCCGGCCAACGATCTTGCCGCCCCGGACCAGAATCGACCCGATGGGAATTCCGCCCTCTTGGAGACCCTTGCGGGCTTCCGTCTCGGCTTCCTTCATGAACTTAAGATCGTCAGCTGGAGTCATGGACGGAAGTTAACGCCGGGAAAAAAAATGGGAATCGCAACTTCTTCAGGATCGCACCACGGGTCGGATGGCCTAATCTGTGTTCGTGGCACTTAAGCGGATCGGGGTTTTGACCAGTGGTGGGGATTGTCCCGGCCTGAATGCCGTGCTGCACGGGGTGGTCTCCGCTGCCTCCACCCGGGGCTTTGAAGTGTTGGGTTTTCTGGACGGCTACGAGGGCCTGCTCAACCCTGTCCGTTATCAACGCCTCGATCCTGTCTCGGTCTCCCATATCAGCCATCTGGGCGGCACGATCCTTGGCACCACCAACCGGGGTCGTTTTGTGGCCAAAGTGGGGGCCGGCAAAAAGGCGGAAATTCCCCGGGAAATCCTACACCAGGCCAGGGATACCTATCGCGGCCTCAACCTCCACGCCCTGATTTGTATCGGAGGGGACGGATCCCTCTCCACATCCCTCCAACTGCAAAAGATGGGCATGAATGTGGTCGGCGTCCCCAAGACCATTGACAACGACATTCTCGCCACCGCCTCCACCTTCGGTTTCGATTCGGCCGTGACCTGCGTGGTCGACAGCCTCGACCGGCTCCACACCACCGCCCGCTCCCACAAACGGATCATGGTTGTGGAAACCATGGGCCGTCATGCCGGTTGGATCGCCCTGCACGGGGGCTTGGCGGGCGGAGCGGACGCCATTTTGATTCCTGAAATTCCCTTTCATTTCGACAAGGTCGCCCGGTTTGCCAAGGAACGCGCCTCCTTGGGCATCGCCTCCACCATGATCGTGGTGGCGGAAGGCGCGATCCCCGCCAAGGGACATCTTTCGACCGTGAAATCAGCCCTCCGCGGCAAGGGCGAGGTGCGTCTTGGTGGTATCGGGGAACTCGTCGCCGAGGAGATGGAGAAGCGCACCCAACAGGAAACCCGCCACGTCGTCCTCGGCCACCTTCAGCGCGGCGGCAATCCCACCGCCTTGGACCGGATTCTCGGAACCCGTTTCGGCGTGGGCGCCGTGGAACTTGTGGGGAAGGGCAAGTTTGGCCACATGGTCAGCTACCAAAACTATGAGATCGGCGGGGTGCCCATCGCCGAAGCGGTCGCCCGCATCCGCACCGTTCCACCCAAGGGCCAGTTCGTCCACCACGCCCGCGAAATCGGCATCTGTTTCGGCGATTAATTTTTTCGTAAACATCCACGGAAACGAACAACCCTATTCACCAGGCTTTCCGGTTGATCCTCGATCAATCAGCTCACACCCCACCACCCTCGGCTTCATCTCTCCACCTTCCCGGATCGTCATCCAAAGCTCAAATCCCGCTTTGCCAAGATTGCTGAATCCGATCGTGGTCAACGGGACCGGCCCGTGCTTGGCCAGCTCCCCATCTCCCAGGCCGATTACGCCCAGATCCTCCGGAATTTTAGATCCGGCCGCCAAGATGGCTCGGGCCACTCCGGCCGCTACTTCGTCGTTTCCGCAAATCACCGCCGTGGGCTTTGACTTTTTCTCCAGAATCTTTTCCATTTCCCGCTCCCCATCCTCCGGACGGAGTCCCGCCATGATGGGCTCACCCTCCATCTCCATTCCCCTCTGTCGTGCCCCTTCCCGCACCGCCCGCCAATGCTCCGCGTGGCTCCTCTCCGCCGGGTGTCCTCCCAGATAAGTCACCTTCCGATGCCCAAGCTTCCACAGATGATCCAAGGCCAACTGGGCCGCCTGCCCCATGTCCCGCATCACCCAACTGACCCGCGCCCGCCCCGGACCGACATCCGCCGGATAGCGCTGAAAAAAGATCACGGGCAGCCCGGCCTGGGTGACTGCCTCCAAGGCTAGGGATCGGTGCTCGGTACTGATTTTTGGCAGGATGAAAATCGCCTCCGATCCCCGCCCCATCATCGCCTTGACCTGGGCCGCCTCTCCCCCTTTTTTCTCCCCGGGCATCCCCACCATCACGGAAATGCCCGCATTCTCCGCGGATTTCAGGATCTCCCCGGCGATTCCCGAGGACTCTGGTGACGCAAGATCCGGCACCAACAGACCGATCAACCCGCTTCTTTTGCTGCGCAGACTCCGCGCCGCCTGGTTCGGCCAGTAGCCCCGCTTCTCCGCCTCCGCCCGCACCCGCTCCTTGGTGGCCGCCCCGATGTCCGGCGCGTCGTGCAGAGCCTTGGAAACGGCCATCACCGAGAGCCCCAGGCTCTCCGCCAGATCGCGCAACCGAACCCTCACACCGCCTCGGGATCCTCCGCGAACACGCTCACGAACTCCTCGGGAGTCTGCGCGGTCATCAACTTTTTCCTCACCTCCTGATTGCGGAGCAACCGCGCCATCGCCCCCACCAGGGCCAGATACTCCGTCACCATCCGCCGGGGTGTCCCGATCACAAAGATGAAATGAATCGTCTCCCCGCTGCTTTCAAACAGCACCCCGGGTGTGCTCCTTCCCACCGCCAGGACCATTTTTTTCACGTGATCGGTCCGGGCGTGCGGAAAAGCCACCCCGTATCCCAGGCTGGTGGCCTCCAGACGTTCCCGGGCGAGCAGCTCGTCGTAAAAGGACTGAAAGTTCAGAACATCCGGATCCTTCTCCAGCAACTTGGCCACCTCATAGATTGCCCCGGTGCGCTTGCTCTCCTTGATCTCGAGGAGAACGAGCTTGGGTTGAATCAGTTCGACCAACTTCATCGACCGCCCCGCGCCGTCGAACCGCTCCAACCCAGCTTCTGCCGCGTCAGGCCATAGAAGCCGACCCCGGCCGGATGCATGAGCCGGACCACCGGCTTGGCCACGTTCACCCGCAACACCTTGCCCGGGGTCAGTTTTCCGCCCAACACCCCGTCCACCCGGATCAGGGCGGCGCGCTCCGAGGGATTGAGCATCAACTCCACTCCCTCCTGCTCCCCCACGACCACGGGACGCTGCGCCATCGCATGCGCACAGACGGGTGTCAGCACCATGGCTTTGGCCTTGGGACTGACCAGCGGTCCGCCGGCCGAAAGCGAGTAGGCGGTGGATCCGGTCGGACTCGCCACCAACAGTCCGTCCGCGTGGTATTCGCTGAGAAATTCTCCTCCCACCTTCACCCGCACGCGCACCATCAGGCTACCGGCCGCAGGCGCCACGGAGATTTCGTTCAGCGCGCTCCAGATACGCCCCCCGCCATCCAATTGGCCGGACAACACCGAACGCGGGCTGACACCGTATTGGCCGGCAAAGATTTTCGGGAGGAGATAGCCGATCTCCTCCGCCTTCACGGAGGTGAGAAACCCGAGGGAACCCAGGTTGATGCCGAGAATGGGCACCCCGCTGCCCATCGTCGCTTGGGCCGCGTGCAACATGGTGCCGTCCCCGCCTCCGACCACCACCGCATCCACGCCCCGCCCCACCGCCCGCTTGAGACCGGTTTCCGTGGTCCAGACGGCCCGCACCTCGGCCTCCCGCAAAATTTCCCTCAGAACCGTTGCCACGCTGCCATGGCCGGACTTCCCCTTGCGGAGACAGACGACCACCCGACGGATTCGCCGAAGAGCCATAAGGGAGAATTCCCCGAAACCCTTTGATCCTCAAGCGGATTCCCAACCTCCTCCTTGCGCCGGAACCGATCTCCAGTACGCTTACTCCTCCCATGTCAAAGTTCCCGTTAAATTACGGGTTGCCCCCGGCCCAAGGCCTTTACCATCCCTCCCACGAGCACGACTCCTGCGGCGTCGGTTTCGTCGCGGACATCCAAGGCCGCAAATCCCACTCCATCCTCGAGCGGGCCATCGGCTGCGTCTGCCAGCTCGCCCACCGCGGCGCACTCGATGCCGACGCCAAATCAGGCGACGGTGCCGGTGTTCTCACCCAGATCCCCGCCAAATTTTTCCGAAAGGAAGTGGAAAAGCTCGGCCAACGCCTTTACTCCGACATGGATCTTGGCGTCGGCGTCTTTTTCCTTCCTCACTCTGACAATTATGCGCAGGCCCATATCCGCCGCATCGCGGAAGAGGTCGTCACTCGCCGCGGCCTTCAGGTCCTCGGCTGGCGCCCCGTCCCCGTCAACCTCCGCATCCTTGGCGAAAAGGCCGCCGCCTCCGCGCCGAAGATCGAGCAGTTCCTCGTCGCCCGGCCCGACGCCAAAAAACTTTCCGACGACGCCTACGAGCTCATTCTCTTTCTGGCCCGCAACGAGATCGAGCACCGCTGCGCCGCCGATCGCACCCCTCCCTTCTACATTCCGTCCTTCAGCTCCCGTGTCATCGTCTACAAGGGCATGCTCACCGGCACGCAACTTCCCCGCTTCTATCCGGACCTTCAGGACCCCACCTTCGAGACCTCCCTCGCCGTCTTTCACCAGCGCTACAGCACCAACACCTTCCCCACCTGGCCCCTCGCCCATCCGTTCCGGATGCTTGCCCACAACGGGGAGATCAACACCCTCTGCGGCAACCGTAACTGGGTCCGCGCCCGCGAGGCCGACCTCGCCGCCCCCGGTATGCAGGCCTCCGACCTTCCGCTCCTCCACCCGATCATCCAACCGGGTGGGAGCGACTCCTCCAGCCTCGATAACGCCTTTGAACTTCTTTCCATCACCGGTCGCGGTCCGCTCGAGGCCATGCTCATGCTCGTCCCTTCCGCTTTCCGCTCCGAAGACAATCTTTCGGAAGATGTCCGTGGTTTCTACGAGTACCATGAATGCCTGAATGAGCCGTGGGACGGCCCCGCCGCCCTCGCCTTCAGTGACGGTCGCATCGTTGCTGCCAGCCTTGACCGCAACGGTCTCCGCCCCGCCCGCTACAAAATCACCAAGGACGGCCTCATCGTCATGGGTTCGGAGGTCGGCATCGGGGATCTGCCCGACAAGAACATCGCCGAAAAAGGCCGTCTCAGCCCGGGAGAAATGATCGCCGTCGATACCGTGAACAAGAAGCTCCTCCGCAATGACGACATCAAGAAGTTTGCCGCCTCCGCCAAGCCCTACGGGGAGTGGGTCAAGGCCGGCCTGCGCAGTCTTACCTCCGCTCCCTCCCAACTTCCCGCCGTGCCCGCCGACCTCAACGCCAAGCTCCTCTCCTTCGGATACTCCGATGAGGAGTTGAAGATCATTCTTCTCCCCATGATCCAGAAGGCCGAGGAGGCCATCGGCTCGATGGGTGATGATGCCGCCCTCGCCGTTTTCTCCCGGAAACCCCGCCTCCTCTATCAATACTTTCGCCAGCTCTTTGCCCAGGTCACCAACCTGTCCACCGCCGTCTACCTCGGCACCCGTCCCAACTGGCTGACCGACGGTCCCGATCACGTCCGTCTGATCCGCCTCGAATCACCAGTCATCGCACCTACGGAACTTCCCGCCATCCTCGGCCAAAAGGAGCCCCACCTCCGCTCCAAGACACTCTCGGTCCTGTTCCCCGCCGCCGGCGGAAGCGAGGCCTTCAAAAAGCGCCTGCACGAGTTGGCCGACGAGGCCGCCACGGCCGTCAAAGAGGGCGTTTCCATTCTCTGCCTTTCCGATCGCGGCACCACGACCGAACAGGCCGCGCTGCCGATGCTGCTGGCCGTCTCTTCCGTCCATCACGCTCTCATCCGGGCTGGGCTCCGCATGCGCGCCTCCCTCATCGCCGATACCGGCGACTGCCGCGATGTCCACCACTTCGCCTGTCTCGTCAGCTTCGGCGCCTCCGCCGTCTGCCCCTATCTCATCTGGGAACTGGCCGCCCGCTGGCAGACCGAAGGCGCCCTGCCCGAAATGGACGCCGCTAAGATCGTCTCTTCCTACCGTCAGGCCGTGGACAAGGGTCTCCTCAAGATCATGTCCAAGATGGGCATCTCCATGCTCACCAGTTACCACGGCAGCCAGCTCTTTGAGGCCGTCGGGCTGGGCGAAAAACTGATCCGCAATCATTTTACTGAAACTTCATCGCAAGTCGGGGGTATCGGTTTGGACGAACTCGCCGACGAAACCATCCGCCGCCACCAGGAGGGATACGCGGCGGCGGTTTCCGCCGAACGCCTCCCCGATGCCGGTCTCTACCGCTGGCGGCGCGACGGCGAGATGCATTCCATCACCCCCCCAGCCATCCAGGCGCTCCACTCCTTTGTGGGTCTCAAGGGGGCCGACCAGCGTAACCAGCCGGCCCAGTACCGCGCCTACGTCGACGCCCTTTCCAAGAACACGCCCGTGACCATCCGGCATCTCCTGCGCCTCCGCCAGGGCCGCACGCCGATCCCGATCGACGAGGTCGAACCTATTGAGGACATTCGCCGCCGCTTCACCACCGCCGGCATGTCGCTGGGAGCCCTTTCCCCGGAAGCCCACGAGGCACTGGCCATCGCCATGAACCGGATCGGCGGAAAATCCAACTCCGGCGAGGGCGGCGAGGATCGCGCCCGCTTCTCCACCATGGAAAACGGTGACTCCAAGAACAGCCGCATCAAGCAGGTCGCCTCCGGCCGTTTTGGCGTCACTGCCGAATATTTGGCCAGCGCCACGGAACTGGAGATTAAGATCGCCCAAGGCGCCAAGCCCGGCGAGGGCGGCCAGCTCCCCGGTCACAAGGTTTCCCCCCTCATCGCCACGCTTCGGCGCTCCACTCCGGGCGTCATGCTCATCTCCCCGCCTCCTCACCACGATATCTACAGCATCGAGGATCTCGCCCAGCTGATTTACGACCTCAAGCAGGTCAACCCGCGCGCCAAGGTCTGCGTGAAGCTCGTCGCCGAGGCTGGTGTGGGCACGATCGCCGCCGGCGTCGCCAAGGCCCACGCGGACGTCATCCTCGTGGCCGGTCACGACGGCGGCACGGGCGCCTCTCCTCTCTCCTCCATCAAATACGCCGGCAGTCCTTGGGAACTCGGAGTCGCAGAGACCCAGCAGGTTCTCCTTCTTAACGGCCTCCGTAACCGGATCACTCTCCGGACCGACGGCGGGATCCGCACGGGGATCGACATCGTCATTGCCGCCCTGCTCGGCGCGGAGGAGTTTAATTTCGGCACCACCGCCCTGATCGCGCTGGGTTGCGTTTTTGTCCGCCAGTGCCACCTCAACAACTGTCCCACTGGTGTGGCCACCCAAGACGACAAGTTCCGCGCCAAGTTCCGTGGCACTCCGGAGGCAGTGGTCGACTTCTTCAATGCGGTCGCACAGGACGTTCGCGAAATCCTCGCCTCCCTCGGTGTCCGGAAGCTGGATGAGATCATCGGTCACCCCGAGTTCCTCGAGACCTTCGTGCCCAACGAACACCCCAAGGCTGCCACCGTCGATCTCAAGCCACTCCTTAACGTGCCCGACATCGATCCCCTCGCCCCGCGCCATCACACTTGGGAACGAAACGACAAATTGGAGGATCAGCCGCTCGACGCCCGCATCCTTCAGGACTCCAAGGATGCCTTGCAAAAGAAGCGGAAGATCAAACTCTCCTACAAGATCCAGAACGTGCACCGCTCCGTCGGTGCCCAGCTCAGCGGAGAAATCGCTTACCGTTATGGGGACGAGGGCCTTGCGGACGGCACCATCCAAATCAAGTTGGACGGTTCCAGCGGCCAGTCTTTCGGCGCGTTTCTCGTCCAAGGGGTGAAACTCACCCTTCAGGGTGAAGCCAATGATTACGTCGGAAAGTCCATGTCGGGCGGGGAGATTGTCCTTCTCCCGCCCAAGGGTGTCTCGTTTGATCCTTCGCTGAACTCCATCTGCGGCAACACCTGCCTCTACGGCGCCACCGGCGGAAAGCTGTTTGCCTACGGCCGGGCGGGAGAGCGTTTTGCCGTCCGGAACAGCGGGGCCACCGCGGTGATCGAAGGCGTGGGCGACCACGGTTGTGAGTACATGACGCGCGGCACGGTCGTGGTGCTGGGACCCACGGGCAAAAACTTCGGCGCCGGCATGTCCGGCGGTCTGGCCTATGTCCTCGATGAGGACGGTCGTTTTGAAAAGCGGTACAACCCGGGCATGGTCACCCTCGAAAAGCTATCCGGCGCCGAGGATGCCAAGGCCCTTCAGGCGATCATTTATCAGCACCTCGAGGCCACCGAGAGCAAGAAGGCCAAGGAGATCCTCGCCAAGTGGGACGAGTACGCGCCGAAATTCCGCAAAGTCGTCCCCCACCCGCCCGTCTCCACCCTCCCTGCCGGCCAAGCCGCGGCCACTCCC
>RGTE01000320.1 GCA_010025475.1 Verrucomicrobiota bacterium | reverse complement strand
GGAACACAAAGGCCTCCCGAACTTCGTCCAAGGCAAGAAAACGGCGCTCGATGCCGTTTTTTCCGGACAGGACTTTGCGAAGGAGGTTGCGGGATCGATCCGTCAGTTGGGCGAACGTGGGGTCCTGTTCGAGCGTTCGAAGGACGTCCGACTGGGCAAAGGATCGGGATGGGACCGCAAGGCCAACGGATTGGAGATACATGAGTGGGTTTAAGGCAGGAGTTTTCGGTGAAAGAAAGATAATGAAGCAAGAAACGGTGCAGGCAAAAGGAACTCAGAGAAGTTTGCGGAGTTGGGGGAGGGTGCGGGTGTTGACCAGATCGGAGGCGCGGAGCCATCCCTTCCGAGCCACGGTGACACCGAGGTCGAGAAAACGGAGGTGCTGGGTCTGGTGCGCGTCCGGGTTGAGGCAGCAGAGAACGCCGAGGTCGCGGGCGCGGTGCCACCAGCGCCAATCAAGGTCGAGCCGCCAAGGGTTGCAGTTAAGCTCAATCCAGGTGCCGGTTTCTGCCGCGGCTTCCAACACTTTGGGAAGGTTCACCGGATACGGTTCCCTTTCGAGGAGAAGGCGGCCGGTAGGGTGGCCCAGGCAGGTGACGTAAGGATTTTCCATCGCCCGGAGGAGGCGGGCGGTGTTGTCCTTTTCGTCCGAGCTGAAACCGGCGTGGATGGAAGCGATGACATAATCCAGCTCGGCCAGCACGGAATCAGGGAAGTCCAATTTTCCCCCCTTAAGAATGTCGCATTCCGTTCCGGCCAGAAGGGTGCAGGCCGGTCTCTTTTTGTTGTAGGCGCGGATGGCTTCGATCTGGGCCAGAAGCCTTTTTTCATCCAGCCCGTGAGCCTGAAAGGAGGAGCGTGAGTGGTCGGCAATGCCCAACCACTCCAAGCCGAGGTCGGCACCTGCTTGGGCCATGGCTTCGAGTGTGTCCTGTCCGTCACTGGCGATGGTGTGGTTGTGGAGACATCCGCGGATTTCCCCGCGGGTGACCAGCTCCGGCAGCTTTTTTTTCTCCGCGGCAGGAATTTCGCCCTCATGTATTCCAGTCCCAAGGCCCGGTGCAGATCCTTTTCCTCCTTCAGGGGGAGGGGTTTTTTGGAGCCTTGCCTGAAAAGGCCCCACTCGCTGAGGTGGAGGCCGCGGTCGATTGCGCGCTGGCGCATGGCGATGTTGTGCTCCTTGCAACCCGTGAAATGGGCGAGGGCAGTGGCCCAAGATTCGGCGGGGACGACGCGCAGGTCGCAGGAGAGACCGCCGAAAAGAAGGACGCTGGATTTGGTTTC
>RGTE01000319.1 GCA_010025475.1 Verrucomicrobiota bacterium | reverse complement strand
CGACTCCCCGGCCCCAGTTGGAGATAGCCGGCCTCATCCATCTTTAATTTTCCTCCGAAAATTTTCGTGTTGGGCACATGCCCGACCGCCACAAATACCCCCGCACAGGCCAGCACCGAGCTTTTGCCGGTTGCCGTGTCCTTCAGTTTCACCCCCGTCACCTTGCCCTGCGCCACGCCTTCAACCGACTCCACAACCGAGTTCCACACCGGCTTGATCTTTGGATTTCCCAGCGCACGTTCCGCCATGATCTTTGAGGCACGCAGTTGGTCCCGTCGGTGCACCAGATACACCGTCGACGCAAAACGGGTCAGAAACGTCGCTTCCTCGCAGGCCGAATCTCCGCCCCCGACCACCACCAGCGGCTGGTTCCGAAACATTGGTAGCGCCCCGTCACACGTGGCGCAGTAGGTTACCCCCTTGGTCTCAAGCTCCTTTTCTCCGGGAACATCGAGATGGCGGTGGCCGGCCCCGGTGGAGACGATGAGCGTGCGCGTCTCGATCATCCGGTTCCCGGCCCGGATTTTGTGGGCGGGCTTGCCGAAAATCACCTCGTCCGCGGTCACGCCAAACTCCACCTCCGCCCCGAACTTCTGGGCCTGCTCCATCATCTGACTCATCAACGCCGTGCCGTCCACGCCCTGCGGAAAGCCCGGAAAATTTTCCACAATGGAGGTGGTCGTAAGCAGCCCGCCCGTCTGGGTGCCGGTCAGCACCAAGGGCTTGAGATTGGCCCGGGCAAGGTAAAGGGCGGCCGTCCAGCCGGCACAACCACTTCCCAATATCACCGCATTCCTCATCGGAACTTGATACGCCCCACGGAGAGACGCGTCCAAACATCCCTCGGCTCTTTTTCACATTCCCGGGAGCGCTACGAAGAATTCATGGCCCAAGCCGACAAACTCGACGAAATCTTCCGCATGCAGGAGATCCTCAACAAAAAGATCGGGGTCGATCTCGCCAACCTTTCTCCGGAGGAAAAAACCAAATGGGCCCTGAACTACTCCCGCGCCATGACGCAGGAGATCGCCGAACTGATCGACAGCTTTCCGTGGAAATGGTGGGCCAAGTACCAGAAGATCGACGAACAGAACGCCCGTGTGGAGGTGGTGGATTTATTTCATTTCCTCGTCTCTCTCGCCCAGACGCTCGGGATGACCGCTCAGGACATCTACGACGGTTATGTCAAAAAGAACGAGGTGAACCACAAGCGGCAGGAATCCGGCTACGCCGTCAAAGACCACGCCGATTCCCGGCACATCTAAAATTTCATCTGTGTCCGAGCAAAC
>RGTE01000318.1 GCA_010025475.1 Verrucomicrobiota bacterium | reverse complement strand
GTATCACAGATTACTATTCTGTCAAAGATTTTCTATAAGAATATTCTATTGAATGACAACGCCTTACAAAAGTTGCTGGTTTTATTTCTGAAATGATTTGATCTGCTAGGGCTTCTCCATGAGGTTCCCAGTCGCCATCACCAAATGAAGATTCAAGATTGCTTGAGAGAGCAAGAGACAATGCTCTGCGAAACTTCGCTGGTTCTGCATAAAAGTAAAATGCTTTACCACTTCCACGATCTTGTAATTTGTAATTCGTTCCACCGAAATTATAAATAGCATTATAAAATCTTTCAGCAGATAGGAAATCAGCCTCAATCAAATAGGCGAGGTTAGGGCCAAAAGGTTCAGAGAAGATTCTTGTTTTGTTTTGCATAAAAAAAAGGATATCAGATTTTTTATTTTTGTCAAGCTTTTGTAAGTTGTTGATAGTCAACGATTTGCGCGCGGGCCCTCCCTGCGCGTGTAAGTCGTTGATAGTTAAAGACTTATACGAGATCTTTTAGTTCAAGCAAAAACGCAGAAGGATAGTAGAAAAATTTTTCGAGTTTGTAATTTTTTCTTTCGCCATTTTTAACAGCGAGAGAATAGAAAATTTTTGAGAGTTGCAAGATATGACGGCGTAAGAATGTTTTCATTTTAGTATATTTTATTTTGTTTTTTGTTTTGTAATTTATTAAGTCTATCATTTCTTCACAAAAACGCAAGCCAGCAAGCACACGCCAGAAAAGAAAAGTTTGCTCCCACCAACCTTTCTTTTTGGTGAGAGTCGCCCGAATATGGGCGAGAAAGTTTTTCACTCGTATTGAAACTCGCTTGCTTCTTCTTCGATCTCTGCTTCTATATCAGGCCACATATGATCAGGGATTGAATAGTTGCGGTTTAGTTTTTTATCTTTAGCAATTTGAATTGCCCGACTTAAACTTTGGAGAGCTTCGCTTCCGAAGTAGATTTCTTCTTTTAGTTTTTGAACGCTATCTGTTAAGTCCATATTATTTACTCAAACTTTCATATGCTTCTCGAAGCTGTTGGAGAGTGCTTTGAATTGACTCTTTTTGCCATCCTTGAGCGTGAGGCTCTAAGACTTCGAGTTTAATCATCGCAACCGAGAGGCAACCTTTTGCCCATCCTTTGTTCTGTGCTTCGTTCATTGTTTTTTGGTATTCAGTTGTCATAGTTTTATCCTATCATATTTTCTTTTGTTGTCAATCTCCTTTGTATTGTCCACCGCTGTTGTATGCTTCGTGGATGCCAGCAGAGATTCTTTTGCTAGTTTCAACTCTCTCAAG
>RGTE01000317.1 GCA_010025475.1 Verrucomicrobiota bacterium | reverse complement strand
CGAGATGGAGGAATTCACCCGGATGGGCGGGGAGGGAAGCAACGACCTGGAGCACGGGAGTGGCCTCGCGGACGGCGGGATCGGCCCGGACGATGGGCAGCAAGGTTTCGGGGATGCGGAAGCCCTGACCCTCGACGGTGAAGTCGGGCCGGCCGGCCACGAGGTCGAGCGAGGCGTGAAAGGAACGAAGGGCGGTTTCATTGACCGTTTGGATGGCGACGATGGCGCCGACGCCGACGGCGAGGGCGGCGATGTTGAGAAGCGTGAGGGTTTTGTGGGCGAGGAAGTCGCGACCACCATGGGCTAAGAAAACACGGAGGGAGGGGGACCAGTTCAATGGGTCAGGACTGGATGCGACCGTCGACGAGGCGGATCCGTCGGTCAGCGGCCTTGGCCACCTCCTCGCTGTGGGTGACGAGAACGACGGTGGTTTTTTCCCGTTGGCCACCTCCTCGCTGTGGGTGACGAGAACGACGGTGGTTTTTTCCCGTCGGGCGAGAATGGTGATCAGGTCAACTACTGCGGCGCTGGAGGCGGAGTCGAGATTTCCGGTGGGTTCGTCGGCGAGAAGGACGGAGGGGCGGTGGACGAGGGCGCGGGCGAGGGCGGCCCGTTGCAACTGGCCGCCAGAAAGCTGGTGCGGGCGATGGTGGCTGCGATTGGACAAGCCAACGGCCTCGAGCAACTCCCGGGCCCGGGATTTACCCAGGGCATCGGCCCGCCCGGAAAGCAGAAGAGGAAGAAGGACGTTCTCCTCCACGGTCAGGGTGGGAAGAAGATGGAAAAACTGAAAGACGAAGCCGATTTTCAGCTGACGAAGGCTGGTCAGGGCATCGTCGTTCATCGAGTGCAGGGGTAGCCCATCGATATAGGCCTGTCCTGAGGAGGGGGTGTCGAGGGCACCGAGGATATGCAAGAGGGTGCTTTTGCCGCAGCCGCTGGGTCCGGTGATGGCCACAATCTCTCCCGGGAGGATTTTTAGGGTGATTCCCCGGAGGGCCTCCACCTTGGCATCGCCTGTCTGGTAGGCCTTATGGAGATCGCGTGTTTCGAGCATAAAAAAGCAAGCCTACGTGATAAGTGAACAAGTTAGGAAAAACGCCATAAACTGAAAAAGTAAACCGAAGGCATATCACTAGCCATCAGTGAGTTTCAAGGACCCCCGCGATATGTGAATAAGTTGGGGAGAAACGGCCGAATTAAAGTGCCAGCCAGGTAGGCAACTTTTGATAAAAGGGGCGCCACTTCTGTCAGAAGTGGCCTACCGATGGGGAACCGCTTAGTTGGAAA
>RGTE01000316.1 GCA_010025475.1 Verrucomicrobiota bacterium | reverse complement strand
AAAATCCGGAGCGGTTGCACGGGAGTAAACTAAAAACCCCGTACCGCGAATCGAGAAAAGGAGTGTTACAATTCGGGACTTATCCAAGGCATGATCCAATAAGTCGGAATATCTCAGCCCCCCTAGTCTCGCTCAGAGGGAGCTGTGGTTCTTGCCCGAGCCAGCCCCGAATTTCCGCTGGCGGGTTCCGTTTAGAAACGGATCGTCACGGTTCCCATCAGCGACATCGATGGCACGGACTGGCCGGTGATGGAATTTAAATAGCGAAACTGCACATCGACCATCAGGTCCGGTTCCCCGGGATTGATCTGGATTCCGCCAAAACCCTGATAGGCCGACAGTGTCTGGCTTTGGGTGAGGTCATCGGGGGAGCCGGTGATAAAAACCTGGCGGAAGATTCCCCCGGCTCCGCCTCCCGCCACCAGGCGGATCCGGGTGGAGCCGAGGGGATCCGTGCGGAAAATAAAGTTTCCCATCATGGGAACCTGAAAGAGCTGCACGTTGGTGACCTGATTCAGGCCCGTGGCGGTGAGTCCTCCGGTCTGGTTGGAGTAGACGGAGTTATAGAGAAGGCCGGTTTCCAGTTCGAAGGCGACATTGTCGTGAAACTGGCTGCCCAGCATGACCCCCGCGGCAAAGCCCGGGGCCATGTTGACCGGGCTGGTGATGCCAAAATCGGGATAATCCACACTGGTCACAAAGGCCAGGCCGATGCCCGTGCGGACATAATACGGCGTCAGGGCGGAGACATCCTCCGCGGTGGTGGTCCCGCCTACCTGGGCCGCTTTTTGTCCCGGAAGAGGGGCATCCACTAGTTCTTTCGCAGGATCCTGTCCGCCGCCTGCGGGCACCGCAAAGGGGTTGGGCCGGACGGCATCCTGGACGGTCGTGTCCGTACCCCAGGCGCCGGTTCCCACGGGAGTTCCGGTTTGTGCCGAGGTGGGGCAGGGGTGTTGCGCGGTCACCCAAAGAGCCACGCAAAAAAGAGAAGGTCGCACACGCCGGATCACACGCCGATGGTGGAAAGGCTTGCGGTCTCATCAACCCCGCTCTGGCCATCTCCTCAATAACCTGTGAAAAGTAACCCAGATGCCACCGCAAGTTATTTGAATCCAGTTCACAAACGTGGACATTCCTACCGGGAAGATAACTATGTTTATCTCCGCGGTTTCCCAAAAAAGGGACGTGCCCGGCCTTTTCTCCCGCACCCCGCAGTTGTCCGGACTATTTGTCCTGCTGGCGGCATCGCTTTGCGGTGTTGCCCCCCTGCAGGCCCAAGGTGTGGGAGGG
>RGTE01000315.1 GCA_010025475.1 Verrucomicrobiota bacterium | reverse complement strand
ATCCGTTGTTGGTGGTGACACCCGCTGTTTTCACCACCCCGTTGGTGCTCCAACCGTTGGTGTCGACCAGATTGGAGCTAACCACGGGTCGGATGACCAGGTTGCTGTCATTCGTCCTGGCGAAGAATGAAATTCGCAGGTTAGTGCCCGTTATTTGAGAACTCGGCAAAATCGACGAGGAATTTCCGGTGACCGCCCCACCGAGGGCATACTCCACGAGATCCGGCATCCCGTTCCCGTCCGTATCGGCGGAAGGCGAGTTGGAACTGTTGAGGACAACATTCACCGTGCGGGTTGCCGTGCCGGTGTTGCCGGAAGAATCGGTTGCTGAATAGTCCAATGCATAGGAGCCCAAGATTCCCGAATTCACAGTTCCATTGGTAACCACGATCAGCGCCCCTTCCTCGGGATCGATTGCCGAGACTCCGGGATCAATCCAGGCACCACCGACCACACGAGTAACCACTGCACCGTTGGACAGGGTGAAAACTGGGGGATTGGTGTCCAAGGCGATGCCGGAAATCTCCACATTATCCACCCGACATGTTCCACCGGATTGAACGATGCCGTTGGTCATGGAGACAGTGTCCCTTTGCACAAGACGAAGCGACAGATTGGTTTTATTCGCCAAAACACTCAACGAGCTTAAGTCAAAACTGAGAGTGCTGTTGGAGTTGAGGTTGGTTGAATTCCAGCCAACCGGGACATTGTTGGTCTTGGGAATGTCATAGTTTTGGACATCCACAAAATTCACCCCGTCAATGCTGTAGGACAATTTGAACCGAAGGGGTCCGGTTCCGCTGGCCGTCTGATCAAACTTGAATTTAAGGCCTCGGTATCCTGCGGAGCTCAGGTTAAATTGAAAAAAGTCGTTGGTGTTCCATGTGTTGCAACTAAAGGATTTGGCTGATCCATTTCCAGCGGGTGTAGAATAGGTCGAGTTGCCCAGGTGCCAGGAAAAAGCCTGAGCCGTGTTGGTTTGAAGACCTTCCTCCGGCTTGAGCATCGCTGAATTCGTGGAAGATCCGGACAGCGTTGCCGATTCAAACGTCCATCTCGCCAGGATAACTCCGCTGGTGCCGTTGGTGGAAAGAACCACCCCGGCCAGAGAGATGCTTTGGTTGCTGACTCCTCCCCCGCTGTGCAAAACCGAACCCGTTAATCCGCCCGGCCCATTGGTCGAGGCCATTCGGACATAAACGGTGTTAGTCGAAAGAGTTCCGCCCACCGGACTCAAATTCAAGGACGGGCCATATCCCGCCCCATTGGTCAGGCTAATCTCAAAACCGG
>RGTE01000314.1 GCA_010025475.1 Verrucomicrobiota bacterium | reverse complement strand
CGAGGAGTCCGAGCAGCGGGGCGGCCGTGATGATGGTATCGAGGATCGGCAGTCCCCGAGTGAAGCGCTGGATTTCCAAGGCCGAGGCCTTGCTAATGGCCTGGCTGATGGAGAGTTCCGCATGCGCGAGGGCAAAACCAAGAACGCGGGCTACGTAATCCGTGGAACTCTCGGCCACGCGGATGGCGCCTGGCCGATCCCCATTTTCCACCAAAGAAAAGATCTGTTCCACCTGGGACTCGTTCCGTCGCCGGTTTTCCATGAAGATAAAGAGGGTGCGCTCCAGGGAGACAATGACGGCGGCGATGGCGACGAACAGCATGGGCCACATAATCGGGCCACCGTGGATGAAGGTGCGGACGATGGAATTCTTGTTGGTGAGATTGCGGAGGGCCTGGCCCATCGTGAAATCGGAGGGGATCATTCCCTCTCCTTTGGAAACCAAGGAGGCAAAAGCACCGCCAAAGACCTGGGCGTGCTCCGCGCCCTTGAGCACGGTTTCCTTGGAGCCCTTGGCCTCCGAGGCGAATCCCGCCACCGATCCGTCCGGATTGGAGAAAAGGACCATCGGGCCCACCTGGGCAAATTTGCCTTCCACCAAGCCTCCTTTGGCATCCAGGGCCACCCCGCTGTAAGTGACTCCGCCCATCAGATCCTCCAAACGGGTCAGGGCGGCCTCGACCACGGCAAACGAGTGCTGGAATTTATCCTCCCGGCTGGCGGTGGTATTCTCATGGGCGGCCTTGGCCAGTTCCAGTTTTTCACGATGGGTCTTTCGCTCGGATATGTGCAGGCCCTTCTCGCCGAAGTTGCGGGAAAACTCGTTCAGAAGATTGAGCATGTAAGTGTTCTCGTCCTCGCGTTGCTTGATTTCCGCCTTGAGGGAGGACTGGTCGAGGTTGCGCATGTCCCGGGTGCGCTGGGCGGTTTCCAGCTGCTTTCGGGCGATGGCCAAATCATCTTCCGCCTTGGTCAGGGCTTGGCTGAGGGGAACCTTTTCGCCGGCAATTTTTTCCCTCGTGGCGGCGAGCTCCTTGAGGGCCGCGTCCAGGTCCGCACGGGCCTTGGCGGAGGCGGAGGCGAGCACATCTCCTGATTTCGGCGGGGCCGGGGGGAGAACCGTGGGAGTCGGGGACGGGGTGTTGGCGGCAACGGCCTCGGGGGAGGGTGGATTGACGAATTCCGCTTTCGGGGCACGCGGCTGGATATTGGCATCCTTTGGCTCTTGGGCGGAGGCTGGATCCACCGTGAGGCAGGCAAGGAGGAGGGCGAGGAGAACCGATTTTGGAT
>RGTE01000313.1 GCA_010025475.1 Verrucomicrobiota bacterium | reverse complement strand
TCGCCGGGAAGGACGAGGAGATGTTGGCCGGGTTGGATTTCCGACCAGGGGATGATTTTTTCGTTGGAGCCGGAGAGGAGTCGGGCCGTGGGCGGGGTGAGGGAGAGGAGTTTTTTTAATGCGGACTGAAGTTTTTCTCCCGAGCGCTGTTCGATCCATTGGCCGGCGAGGACGAGGGTGGTGATGGCGCCGGCGGCGTCGAAAAATAGGGTCGGTGGATGCGATCCGTCAAAAACTATCCCAAATAGGCTATATAAATAGGCGGTAAGGATCCCGAAGCCTAATAGTGTAAACATATCTGGTTTAAGGCTTTGGATTGATTTCCAGAAGAATTTGAGGATAGGGAATCCGAAAAAAAGAACTACCACCGATGATATAAGTAATTGAATATGAATATTATATGGAATATGGGTATGGCCCATGGATAGGTAGTGGAGCGGGATGGAGAAGAGGAGAGAATAAAGGGAGTAGGGACCGTAGGGGATGGGTTTAGCTTGGGGCGTGTGGCAGCAGGAGGAAGTCACTAGATGAAGATTAAGATGAAGATTAAGAGAGGCAAATGCACAAGTCGTTAATTGTCAGTTAAAAATACGGCCCGCCGGGACGTCGGGCCCTACCTTTGCGGTCTAACTTCGGGTGGCTTGGGCAATTATGGGAAAAAGGAAGCGTTTATGAAAATTTTTTTTAAAAAATCGTTGTTCTTTGACAACGGGGTGTTCTTTTGTCTGGTAACGGACAAAGGGATACAATCGACAGCAGTATTGTTCTAAGAAGATTGAATTGTGCGGGTCGCCGTTCCGGCCGGGGATGACAAATCCCGGGCGGGATGCCGCTGGAGGTGCAAGCTTCCGGTGGGAGTGGCGATCATAGACATTTATTTGTCGGCCAAGATAATTGGCCAGGATTTCGGAGAGGTTTTTCGGGGCAACCTGAAAAGCGGATCCAAAAATTAATGTTGTTGGAATGGGAGAAGAAAGCTTTGATTCTGACTTGATCGTTTGGAATGCATCTTTCAGTCGAAATGACTACACGTTAAAATCGGCATACGCTTCGTTGAACAGCGATTTGAAAGCGCTCAAGGATTACCTCAAGAAGAAGGGCGTAAACGAAAAAGACATCATCATCGAAGCGGCAAATATTGAGAAACAGTTCAGTTATGATTATGACCAGCGAGGGAACTTAATTTCCACCCAATTCAATGGTTACCAGATAACGCAAAACGTCAAAGTGCAATCAACAAATGTGGATTTAGTGGATCAGGTTTCTCGGCAAGTTTCTGAATTAATTAACG
>RGTE01000312.1 GCA_010025475.1 Verrucomicrobiota bacterium | reverse complement strand
CAATAGTTTTTACACGATGAGGATCATTTAAACTAGCAGTTGTATAAGTATAATAACCTTCTGATGCACCACGTTGAATTAAATTTGGACCAGTGCCTGCTCCGCGAGAACTAGTACTATTAAAAACTCTTGCCGAATTCCATGTTGTGTTTCCTGCAAAACTATAACCAGCAGGGTTAGTAGTCTGTGCTTCTCCAATTCTAAGAAATCCTTCACCTTTCCAGTAATAAGTAGATGTATTGCTGGTATTCCAATTGTTAACATAAATACTGCCGTAGGGCCTAAAATCTGTGCCTTGAACTGTAATAGAGTCACAATAAAGATTAACCTCTCTATCTATTATGACAATGCAATTTTGAGTGGTCAATGTTTTAATCCAACAATTTCCCTCTATTACTTTTGGGCTTGCTCCACCCATTGTTGATGTATTTGGACCATTTACACCGAAATTGATTGCCTGCTTTATTGCACTATCTGTTCCTGAGAAGTTTACAATAATATTGGCATTGGTTAAACCTGACCTTATGTAATCTCCATAAATTGTTAATGTTCCAGTGGTATTGGTTATAGTACCACCTCCAACCAAATTTCTCCATGCCAATGTTCCAGCAAGTGTAACTGTGTGATCAAAGTACAAATTTAAAGCAGTTGCTTCGGTTTGCCCCGTTACAGTAAGACTACCTGTGGCCCCATCATAAGTTCTAATTCCACCTGCAGCATAACTTTGTTTATCCGCTGTGGTTGTGACTGTGGTAGTATTCATTGCACATGATATAATACCACTGGTTTTGATGTAAATCCAATTTTGACTAAAATTTAAAATTCTAGGTACAGTGGTATTTGTGATTGAAAAATTACCTACAACTACACCACCACCAACATTAAGTGTTCCTCGACCATCAAATAATAATCTATTTGCTGTGGCTGTACCTGTTAAATCTAAATTATTGATATTATAAACACAGGCATCATTGGTTCCTGCACAGCTAACTGCCTTAGTTGTACTGGTAAATCCGTTGAGGTTATAGGTGGCATTACCCGCAAATGTTAAGGTTGTTGATCCTAGAGTTTTTAAATTATTTAAATTATTCAGTGTAATGGTTCCGCCGGTGCCTGTCGTAGTCAACGTAGTAATATGTCCACCACTCTCTAAAGTGACAGTGTAGTCGGGTCCTGGATTTAGGGTCAACGTGGTTGTTCTAATGGAATTTATGATACAGGTGCCTAACACAGTAACACTGGGTATTACTGTGGGTGTTTCTATGTTAAATTGCTGGATCAACGCTCCTGG
>RGTE01000311.1 GCA_010025475.1 Verrucomicrobiota bacterium | reverse complement strand
TAGCATTGGGTTTCAGGTACGTGATGCCGAGTATAATTCTAAAGCAGAAGTATTTATGATTAAAGATCTAGAACTACATGAAATTAGTGTAGTTAGTGTTCCTGCAAATCAAAGTACTCTTTTTAGTTTGTCCAAAGCATTTGACAATGCTGAGGAATTTGAGTTATTTAAACAGCAATTTGCACCCAAAAGCGAATCAGCTAAAGGGCTAGAATCCTCTACGGAAGCAAATTTAAGCAAAAAGGAAGAATGGACTATGGATCCTAAAGAATTAGAGAAATTACTAGCTGATACATCAGCTAAAGCCGCAGAAGCTGCTGCCAAAGCAGTTCTGGATGCTCAAACTAAAGCTGCTCAAGAAGCTGCTCAAAAAGAGCGTCAAGAAACAGAATTAGCTGCTAAAGTTAAAGCAGCCATTCAAACAGTTGATACAGGTGCAGAAAAGCTACTAGCAGAAGTTGAGAAGCGTCTTGCTGATCAAGCTGCTGAGCAAACAAAAGCATTTGAAGGCCTACAAAGCGCACTAAAAGAAAAAGCTGCCGAACTAGAAGCCCTACAGCGCAGCAAAATGCAATTTAGTGAGACTAAGGGTCAAGAAATGAAGTATGAGGATAAAGAAAAGGCTGTTTTACTGGCTAAAGCTATGGGTCGTACTATTGAAAACACCAAGTTTGGTGCCGAAATGATTCAAAAGTATGGTCAACATCTACCTAGTGCAACCTGGGAACTAGAAGTTAACTTAAACTTAGAGTCAGAAGTTCGCCGACGCCTAGTTATGGCTCCACTATTCCGTAACATTAATATGCAAACTAATGTTATGACAATTCCTGTTAATCCTGAAGCAGGTGTTGCTACTTGGGTTACAAATAGTCAGTTTGGTACTTAATGCCTATAAAGTTGCTACAAACGAGTATTTAGCATATGAAGAAGAAGAGGATAGCCTTATTGCCCTAATGCCAGTTATTCGTGAGGCAATGGTTCGTCGTTTAGCACGTGCAGTTGATCGTGCTTTCTTACGTGGTGCTGGTGCAGGTAGTGATCCTGTTAAAGGTATTGCAGTTTGGGATGCTGTTAGTGGTGATAATGTTACACCTAGCATAGGCGGTGCTGATAAAGTTACTGTTGCTAATCTACGTACTCTACGTCGTGGACTAGGTGCTTGGGGTCTAGATCCTGCTGAAATCGTTTATGTTGTTAGTACAGAAATCTACTACGACTTACTAGACGATACAACATTTCAAACAATTAACCAAGTTGGTCCTGCAGCTACATTACTAACAGGTCAAATTGGTAG
>RGTE01000032.1 GCA_010025475.1 Verrucomicrobiota bacterium | reverse complement strand
CGCCGACTGCATGCCGATTGCTATGCCACCGTCGGGCAGGTGGGGAATGTCGCCCATGAAAAGGTCAGTCTCGGCAAGGCCGGTCGTGCCCGTTGGTTGGGTCGTCGTCCGCACGTCCGCGGCATGGTGATGAATCCGATCGATCACCCGATGGGTGGAGGTCAGGGGAAGAGTAAGGGTGGCGGCGGCCGTCAGCATCCGGTCTCCCCATGGGGCCAGTTGGCCAAAGGGCTCAAGACCCGTCACCGGCACAAACCCTCCACCCGGTTCATCGTCCAAGACCGGAGAAAGAAGAAGGCTTCATGAGTCGCAGCCTGAAAAAAGGTCCGTTCATTGACGACCATCTGATGGTGAAGATCCAGAAGATGGGCGCCGCCAAGAAGCCGATCAAAACCTGGTCGCGCCGGTCGATGATCGCCCCCGAATTCGTCGGACACACTTTCCTGGTCCACAACGGCAAGGCCTTCAACCCCGTGTTTGTCACCGAAAACATGGTGGGGCACCGTCTGGGCGAATTTTCGCCGACCCGCGTCTTCAAGAAACACGGCGGTCATACGGAGAAGGTGACGAAATGAAGTCCTTCCTCCTTCTTTTTGCTTTTGCGCTGCCGGCCATGGCCGCGAACACCCCCAAGGTGGACGAGCTCGCGATGGCCCAAGCCGAAGCCAAGGCGTATCGCGAAGCCTGGCTGGACCTCAAGCGGCGCGATGAATTGCTCGGAATTTCCTCCCTCAGTCACGAGGCCCGGGACAGCCATGACAAGGTGGCGCGCCTGGCGGGTGAACTCATCCGTTCCGAAAAAGCGCGTCAGGACGTTTTCGCCAAGGCCAAGGCGGCCGTGGAGGCGGCGGTGAAGTGGGCGGCAGAGACCGATGCAGGGAAAAGGGCCGCGGCCCGATCTGATTTTGAGTCCGCCAAGCGGACGCTGGAGGCCACCATGCAAAAGACCGCCGAACCCCGCGCCATGGCCTCCGGATTGACCGACGCCCAAATCGTGGCGGTGGATCGCGATCAGCAGGCCGTGGTTTTAAACCTGGGCAGCTTACAAGGTGCCAAGGAGGGGATGCCGTTCCGCATTCTTCGCAAGGATCAGGTGATCGGCAGTTGCCGACTCATTGAGGTTCGGGAAATGACTTCCGCCGGTTTGCCGGAGCAACTGGGAAAAGGCATTCAGCTTGAAGTGGGGGACCGCGTGGCGGTTTTGGCCGAGAAATGAGCAACGAAAACCGTACCGCCCGCGCCGAGATGAAGTACGCACGTATGTCGGCGTTCAAGATCCGTGACATCGCCCGTTGCCTGCGCGGCCTGCCCGCGCCGGAAGCGGATGCCCGTCTTCGTTTTGCGCCGCAAAAGTCCGCCCGTCTGCTGGTGCAGACCCTGCGTTCCGCGGTGGCCAACGCGGAGAGTCAGCTCTCCATCCCGGCCGAAAAACTGGTAGTCCATGAGGTGATGGTGGGCGAGGGGCCGACTTTTCACCGTTTCCAGCCCAAGGCACGCGGTAGTGCCGGTCCGATCCGCAAGCGGACCAGCCACATCCGGATCACTTTGAAGGAAGCCTCGGCCGAGGAAGCCAAGCCCAAGGAGAAAAAGGAAAAGAAACCCGCCAAGGCGAAGGCCCCGGCAAAGGAATAAGATTTTATGGGACAAAAGACCAACCCCGTCGGATTCAGGCTCCCCGTCCAGCGCAACTGGCGATCGATCTGGAGGACTACCAGATCCGCAACTTCATCAAGAAGCGGCTGGAGAGCGCCGCCATCTCCAAGGTGGTGATCGAGCGTGCCTCGAACCGCGTCCGCGTGACCTTGCACACTGCCCGTCCTGGGCTGGTGATCGGGCGTAAGGCGAGCGAGTTGGACAAGCTTCGCGAGGAGACCCAGGCGCTGACCCCCGAGCGGGAAGTGCTCATCGATGTTAAAGAGATCAAGAATCCCGAGCTCGATGCCCAGTTGGTTGCCGAAAATATCGCCCTCCAGTTGGAGCGCCGGGTTTCCTTCCGCCGGGCCGTGAAAAAGGCGATGCAAACCGCTCTCGATTTCGGTGCCTCCGGGGTGAAAATCCGCGTGGGCGGACGTCTCGGCGGGGGTGAAATCGCCCGCTCCGAGCAGTATCACGAGGGCAAAGTTCCGTTGCACACCTTGCGGGCTAACATCGATTACGGTTTTGCCGAGGCTCACACCGTGGCCGGGAAGATCGGTGTGAAGGTCTGGATCTGCCAGGGGGAGGGGAATTAAGCCATGCCTCTGCTTCCCAAACGCGTCAAATTCCGAAAGACCCAGCGGGGCAGCCGCAAGGGTTTTGCCTCAAGGAATATCCATCTTGCTTTCGGTTCCTACGGACTTCAGTCCCTGGAGCGCTGCTGGTTGACGAATATTCAGATCGAGGCCGCCCGCGTGGCCCTGACCCGCAACATGAATCGCCGTGGAAAACTCTGGATCCGCGTGTTCCCGGACAAGTCCGTGACCGCCCGCCCGCCGGAAACCCGAATGGGTAAGGGAAAAGGCCAGCCGGAATTTTGGGTGGCCGTGATCAAACCTGGCACTATTATTTTCGAGCTCGACGGCCTGGCAGAGGTCGATGCGAGGGAATGTTTCCGTTTGGCGGCCAGTAAGTTGCCGATGCGGAACCGTTTCGTGACCCGGGAAAGGAGACTGGTGTTTTGAAGATTGAGGAAATCCGTGGCCTAAAGGAGGCCGAGTTGGGCCGCAAGGCGGAAGAACTCCGCCGGGAGCGGTTCCAGTTGCGTGTCCAGCAGCAGACCGGGCAGCTCGAGAAGCCGAACCGGCTTCGCGAGATTCGTCGGACCCTGGCTCGGATGGAAACTGCCAAGAGCGAGTCCCGGCACGCAGCCCCGGCGAAAGGCAAGAAATGAGCACCACCAACGACAAAGCCGTGGTAAAGGAGCGGATCGGGGAAGTGATCTCCGCCAAGATGGACAAGACCATCGTGGTGCGGGTGGAACGCCGCTTCCCGCACCCGCAGTTCAAGAAGATCGTCCGTTTCCGTAAGAAGTTTTATGCCCATGACGGCGACAAGAAGGCGAAATTGGGCGACACCGTCCGCATCGCGGAATGCCGGCCCCTGAGCAAGTTGAAGCGGTGGAAGCTGGTTGAGGTGATCGCCCAGGCCGAAGCCCCGGTGGGAGCGAACGTATGATCCAGATCCGCTCCTGGCTCGACATCGCCGACAACACCGGCGCCCGCAAGGCGACGATGATCGGTGTGATTGGCCGCAAAACCAACTTTGCCCGCGTCGGTGACGTGATCACCGCCAACGTCAAGGAAGCCGCCCCGGATGGCACGGTAAAAAAGAGCGAAGTGGTCCGCGCGGTGGTGGTGCGCACCCGATTCCCGGTCCGTCGTCCCGACGGGTCCTATCTCCGCTTCGACAGCAACGCTGCGGTCATCATTGATAAAGACCAGAATCCCCGCGGCACCCGCATCTTCGGGCCGGTGGCCCGCGAGCTGCGCGAAAAGAATTTCATGAAAATCATTTCCCTCGCGCCGGAGGTCATCTGATGAGCGGGTTTCACGTGCGGAAAGGCGACGAAGTGGAAGTGATCACCGGGTCCAACCGCGGTCGGAAGGGCAAAATCCTTGAGATTAAAACCGACGACCATCGGGTCCTAATCGAGGGCGTGAACATGATTAAGCGCCACGTCCGGCCCACACAGGACAACCCCAAGGGTGGGGTGGTCGAGCGCGAGGGGACCATTCACATTTCCAACGTCCGCCTGGTGAACCGTCCTGCCGCCGGCAAGCGCGAGGAGAAGAAGGCCAAGGAGAAGCCCGCCAAGGGCAAGAAGTAAGCCATGGAGTGCGATCTCAAGAATCTCTATTTAAAGGAAGTCGTGCCCGCGATGATGAAGGGGCGCAGCTACCAGAACACCCACCAGGTTCCGAAGCTGGAGAAGATTGTGGTGAACTGCTCCACCGGTTCCGCCCAGGATGTAAAGGCGGCGCTCGAGGACGCGGTGCATGACATGACCCTGATTTCCGGCCAGAAACCCGTGAAGACCCGCTCGAAGAAGAGCATCTCGAACTTCAAACTGCGCCTGCACCAGGAGATTGGCTGCAAGGTAACCCTGCGGGGGAAGCGGATGTACGAGTTTTTCCTTCGTTTTACCCGGATGGCGCTCCCCCGGATCCGTGACTTTCGTGGGGTGCCGAACGGCGGTTTTGACGGGCGCGGTGCCTACACCCTCGGCGTGAAGGACCACACGATTTTCCCCGAGATCGAACTCGACAAGGTGAAGCGGAACCTCGGATTCGACGTCACCTTCGTCACCTCCGGCAAGGACCGGGAGGAAACGCGGGAGATGCTTTTGCGCATGGGCATGCCGTTCATCGAACGGTCCCACGCGCCGGACGCCGCCAAGGCGGCCCCTAAGGAGAAAACCCATGGCCAAGAAGTGCTGGCGGCTTAAGCAGAAGCAGAAGGCGAAGTTTTCGACCCGGAAATACAACCGGTGTTCGATCACCGGCCGGCGGCGTGCCTACATCGGACGCTTCGGCATCAGCCGAATTCAATTCCGGGAAATGGCGCTGAAAGGGGAAATCCCCGGCGTCACCAAGGCCAGCTGGTAAGGAGTCATCATGGTCACTGATCCACTCGCCGACTTTTTGACGATCCTCCGGAACGGGGCGGTGGCCGGCTTGAAGTCGGTGAAGGCCCCCCATTCCAGAATGCGTGGCGATATCCTCGCCATCCTGAAAAAAGAAGGATTCATCGAGGATTTTGAATTGAAGAAAGATGGCGCCCACTCCGATTTCCACATTTCCCTGAAAGGCAATCGCGGCCGCAACGGGCGGGCGATCACCTGCATCAAACGGCTTTCGAAGCCCGGTCTACGCCGGTACGTTGGCTGGGAAGAGGCGAAAAAACAGAACGTGGGCGGGGAGCTTCTCCTCGTGGTCTGGTAATGTCGCGCATCGGCAAATCTCCCGTGACCGTTCCGGCCAACGTCAAGGTGGCCCTGGAAGGCACTCGTCTGAAGGCGGAGGGCCCCAAAGGTAAACTCGGCCTCGATCTCCCGCCCCGGATCAGCGCCAAGGTCGACAAGAATCAGATTCTGCTCTCCCGGGATGCGGAGGACCGCGAAGCGCGTTCCCTGCACGGCCTGGCTCGCAGCCTGGTGAAGAACGTCGTGGAAGGAGTGGCTAACGGCTACACCAAGAAACTTGAAATTCACGGAGTCGGCTTCAAGGCCAACCTGCAAGGTAAAAAGCTGGTTCTGAACCTCGGCAAATCCCATCCGATCGATTATCCCGTGCCGCCGGAAATCAAGGTGACCGTCACGGAAAACACCCAGCTCACCATCGAGGGAGTCGACAAGCAACTTGTCGGGGCTGTGGCGGCCGACATCCGTCGCTACTACCCACCCGAGCCTTACAAGGGCAAGGGAGTCCGTTTCGCCGGGGAAAACCTCCGTCGCAAAGAGGGCAAGACAGCCCAGAGCAAGACGGCCTAAACGACCATGCCCAATCCTTCCAAACATCGCCGGGAACGCCGTCACCGCATCCACGCCCGGATCCGGCTGCGGGTTCGTGGTCAGACCGGGAAACCTCGCCTCTGTGTGGCTTTCACCGGAAAGCATATTTACGCCCAAGTCATCGACGACACCGCGGGGAAGACCCTGGCGTCCGTGGCCACAACCCAAGAATCCCACAAAGGCGCCAAGCCGAACTCCAAAGGCGCGGCCCAGGTGGGGAAGGCCCTGGCGGAAAAGGCATCCTCCAAGGGAATTTCCTCCGTGGTCTTCGACCGTGGGGGGTTTCTTTATCAAGGCAAAGTGAAGGCCTTTGCCGACGCGGCCCGCCAGGCCGGTTTAAAATTCTAGGAAGGAAGAGCGAATGAGCACAGCCCCTGTGGCGAACGAGACAGAAACCGCAAAGGACGTGGAGGTGCCCGAAAAGGCGTTCTCCAAGACGTCTGAATTTATTCCCACGGCTGAGCCCACAACCACCCGACGGGACCGCACCCGCACCCCCTCGGACATGTTTGAGAAAGTGGTCTTTGTGAACCGTTGTGCGAAAGTGGTGAAGGGCGGGCGACGCTTTAGTTTTAGCGCCCTTCTGGTCGTGGGAGACAACAAGGGGAAGGTGGGGGTGGGGTTCGGCAAGGCCCGCGAGGTGGCTGAAGCAATTCGCAAGGCGACCGAAAACGCGAAAAAGAACCTTCATAGCTATCACATTGGACCCAGCACGATCCCACACGAGGTCAACGGCGCCTTCGGCGGGGGCAAGGTACTCCTGCGTCCGGCATCACTCGGAACCGGCTTGATCGCCGGGGGTGGTGTGCGCGCCGTGTTGGAGGCGGCCGGAGTGAAAGACATTTTGGCGAAATCCATGGGGTCGAGTAATCCCGCCAACGTGGTGAAGGCCACGGTCGACGCGCTCTCTCGCTTGCGGACCCGGTCCCAGATTTTGGAAGTCCGCGGCAAGAAGAAGCCCGAAAAAGGGAAGGATGCCTAAATGAGCACCACGACTCCTCGTCCGGGCGCCCGGCATCGGCGCAAGCGTGTGGGCTGCGGCGAAAGCTCCGGCCACGGTAAAACCTCCGGCAAAGGCCACAAGGGTCAGAAAGCCCGTTCCGGCGGCAGCATCCGGCTCGGATTTGAAGGGGGTCAGATGCCCCTGATCCGGCGCATTCCCAAGCGGGGTTTCAACAACAAGGATTTTGCGACGCGTTACGCACCGGTGAATCTGGACGCCTTGGAGGCGTTCCCGGATGGTTCCAAGGTGGACGAGGCCGGTCTTCGGGCCCGCGGTCTGGTCAAGGGTCATTGGGACGGCGTGAAGATCCTCGGAGGTGGCAAACTTAAGCCCAAAAATCTGACCTTGGAAGTCCACGCGGCCAGCGGATCTGCCAAGACCGCGTTGGAAGCCGCTGGCGGAAAACTCACCCTCCTGAAGTCCTAAGAGGACCAGGGACCGACGGGCCATGCTTCACGCCCTCATCAACTGTTTCAAGATACCGGAGCTCCGGCAGCGCATTATCTTCACACTCGCGCTGGTGGTGGTGGTTCGGATCGGCGCCGCCATTCCGTGTCCTGGCATCAACCCGTTAGTCTTGGGGGAATTCTTCAAGCAGGTGGTGGATTCCCAAAATCAGGGGAGCGTCATCGGTCTCTTCAATCTGTTTAGCGGAGGTGCATTGGAAAACTGCGCCATCTTCTCCCTGACGATCATGCCCTACATCAGCGCCAGCATTGTCATGCAGCTGGCCACCGGGGTGATTCCGTCCTTGGGCAAGATGGTGCGCGAAGAGGGGGGTCGTCAGAAGATCACCCAATATACGCGGATCGGAACCCTGATCCTTTGTGTGGTGCAGGGCTACCTGTTGGCGGTGAGTTTCGAGAATCCTTCCAAGATTCCGATCTTTTCGGGCATCGATCAGGTCATCCAGCGGATGGGGCCCTTGGTTCCGGAGCCGGGTCTGGCTTTCCGCATCATTACGGTGATTACTTTAACGGCTGGCACGATGTTCCTGATGTGGATTGGGGAACAGGTGACGGAAAAGGGTATCGGAAACGGTATCTCGATGATCATCACGGTGGGCATTGTGGCCCGGTTACCGGCGGCTTTGGTGGCCGGCTGGCAGGTGTTTGTTCCTCCGCCGGGAAGCGGTCGTGAGCCGATCAGCCCGTTTGTGCTCTTCCTTTTGCTGGCATTCCTCTTTGCCGTGATCGCCTCAACGATTGCCCTGACCCAAGCCTTGCGGAAGGTCAGCGTCCAGTACGCCAAACAGGTGAGAGGGAACCGAGTGTATGGCGGGCAGACCTCCTTTCTGCCCTTGAAAGTGAATTACGCCGGGGTGATGCCGATCATCTTTGCCAACGCCATCCTGCTGTTCCCGGCCAGCATCCTTGGGTTCCTGTTCCCGGGTTCGCCAACTGCCAACCGGATTGCGGCGGCGCTGGCAACCGGTTGGCTGCACTATGTGCTTTATGCCGGCATGATTTTCTTCTTCTCCTACTTCTGGGTGGCGATGGTGTTTAATCCAATCCAGATCGCGGACGACATGAAGCGCCATGGCGGATTCATTCCCGGAGTCCGTCCTGGAGAAACCACCGCCCAGTTTCTCGATTTTGCGATGACGCGCCTGACTTTTGCCGGAGCCATCTTCCTGACGGTCCTGGCGGTGCTGCCGATGTTGGTGCAGAACTTTATGGGAATTCCCAGTATTACGGCCCAGTTCTTCGGGGGAACCGGACTGCTCATTATCGTCGGAGTGATGTTGGACACCATGCGGCAGGCGGAGACCTATCTTTTGCAGCGTCACTATGACGGCTTCCTTAAGAAGGGGCGGATCAAGGGGCGCACGGTTGCAGGTGTTGGGGGCAGCTCCAATGCCATTTCCGAACGGCAGATCGCCTGGCTTTTGGTGATCATTGCGATCATCGCCCTGGCGGGTGTGGTCATCTCCCTTCGCTAAGGGCCGCCGGGCCCATGCCTCCGATCCCGATCAAGGACGCGGCGGGAATCGCCGGAATGCGGGCCAGTTGTCGGATGGCCCGGACGATTCTTGAGGAACTTTGCAATCTTTTAGAGCCGGGCAAGACCACCGGGGAAATTGATAAGAAAGCGGGAGAACTGATCGCCAAGCACGGGGCCCGGAGCGCGTTTCTCGGGTACCGAAAGTTTCCGGGACAACTATGTATTTCGGTCAATGAGGAGGTGGTTCACGGCATCGGCGGGCCGCGCCGGCTCGGATACGGGGATGTGGTCAAACTCGACGTCGGAATCATTTTGGACGGGTGGGTCGGGGATACGGCCACGACGGTTGGGGTGGGGGCGATCACACCTGCCCGGCAGAAACTTTTGGAGCGAACTCGAGCTGCCTTGGCGGCGGGCATTGCGGCGGCGAGGGGAGGGGTGAAGTTGGGCGATGTCAGCCATGCCGTGGAAACGACCGTGAAGAAAGCCGGCTACAGCGTGGTGCGGGAGTTCGTCGGCCACGGGGTTGGAAGGAAACTGCATGAGGAGCCCCAGATTCCCAATTTCGGCCGTGCTAATTCCGGCCCGATTTTGCGCCCTGGTATGACTCTGGCCATTGAGCCGATGGTTAACGAGGGAAGTCCCGAGGTCCGGATCCTGAAGGACGGATGGACCGCAGTGACGGCGGACGGCAAGGATTCGGCCCATTTTGAGCACGTAATCCTGATTACCGAGGGAGAGCCGGAAATATTGACGGAATCCCTTGATTCGGACGGGGATAGGAAGGTGCTTGCCAACAGTTCGGCGGCTCAATAGTATTTTAATTTACGTCTTATGAAGGTACGAGCATCCGTCAAACGCCGCACGAGCGACTGTCAGGTCGTCCGCCGGAGGGGTCGTATCTACATCATCAACAAAAAGAACCCCCGTTTGAAGCAGAGGCAGGGATAAGGGCATGCCGCGGATTCTGGGAGTCGACGTGCCCGGGGAAAAAAGGGCTGAATTCAGCCTTCGCTACATTTACGGGATCGGTCCAACGCGGGCTCGTCAGGTCGTGGAAGAGGCGGAAATTCCTGCCGAGCTTCGTGCCAAGGACCTGACCGACCAGCAGATCAACCGCATCATCGGTGTGATCCAGCGGAACCGTTTTCTCATCGAGGGCGACCTGCGCCGAGACATCCAGCAGAACCTCAAGCGCCTTCAGTCGATCAACTGTTACCGGGGCATTCGCCACCGGAAGGGCCTGCCGGTCCGGGGTCAACGCACCTCCACCAATGCCCGGACGCGCAAGGGCCCACGCAAGACGGTGGGCGTGATCCGCAGCAAGGACGCCAAGTCGGCCAAGACGTAAGCCATGAGCGAAGCCGAAAAGAAACCTGCCGAAAAGAAGCCCGCCCCGGCCAAGGCCGAGGGAGCCAAACCGGCCGCGCCCAAGGAAAAGAAGCCCAAGGCCGCCGGCGCCAAACCCGGAGCTAAGGAAGCCCCCAAGGCAGAACCGATCATCGCCCCCGAGAGCCTGACGCTCGATGGATTGGACGACGCCTCCAAAATAAAAATTCCGAAGATCAAGGGAGCGAAACAAATCCAGCATGGGATCGCCCATGTGCTCGCCACCTTCAATAACACAGTGGTTTCGATCACCGACCAGAAGGGGAACGTGATCGCCTGGTCGAGCGCCGGGAAGATGGGTTTCCGCGGTTCCAAGAAGTCCACGGCCTACGTTGCCCAAGTGGTGGCTCAGGATGCCTGCCGTCAGGCCATGGCCCACGGGGTGAAGGAAGTGGAAGTCCGGCTGAAGGGCCCGGGCACAGGCCGTGAATCGGCCGTGCGGGCCCTGCAAGCGGTCGGACTCGAAGTCAGCACCATCCGGGACGTGACGCCGGTGCCGTTCAACGGCTGCCGGATGCGCAAAGCCCGCCGCGTCTAAGGAGAATTTATGGCCCGCTACACAGGACCCCGCGATAAGATCAACCGACGTTTCGGCCAGCCGATTTTTGGTGCTTCCAAGGCGCTGGAGCGCCGGAATTTTCCGCCAGGAGTCCATGGGGCCAAGGGTCGTCGCAAGCAGTCCGACTACGCGATCGCGCTCGGCGAAAAACAGAAGATGAAGTACGGCTACGGTCTTTTGGAGAAGCAGTTCCGCCGTGTCTACCAGAAGGCCATGCAAAGCCGCGGAGTCACCGGCGAAAAAATGCTGCAGCTGCTGGAAACCCGACTCGACACACTGGTCGACCGGCTCGGTTTTTCCGCCACCCGCCGGGGTGCCC
>RGTE01000310.1 GCA_010025475.1 Verrucomicrobiota bacterium | reverse complement strand
CTGCCGCCGGCCAGACGGTGCCGCATCTGCACCTCCACCTCATCCCGCGCTATCAGGGCGACCAGCCCGACCCGCGTGGCGGCGTGCGCTGGATCTTTCCGGACAAGGCGGATTACTGGTCGTGAACTCAGCCCAAACTCGAGCCCAGTACGCCGATAAATTCCGCTCGCTTCGAGTTCATTCTCGGCGAGCCGGGCAGCCTAGCCCTCACAAAGTCTGCATGCTGTTGGCGGTGCTGGATCTCCTTCGGGCCGACATAGTTACCGAGAATCAGATTCTCTTCGACTCTTCTCTTTTGGAGCGCTACGCGGCCTTCTTCAACGCGGTGAAGGCATCGGGTGACCTCCCAAACCCGCACTACCCGTTCTTTTTTCTTCAGGGTTCCCTGCGCGACGGAAGCCCGAGCTTTTGGCACCTGCATGCCTATCCAGGTCGAGAAGAGATTCTGCGACAGATACGCGAAGTTACTACGACCTCCCAAGTGACCGAGAACATCGCATTTGCATCGCTCGACCCAGCACTTCACAAACTTCTCCAAGATCCTGATGAGTGCGACAACCTCAGTGCCGTGCTGGCTGAAGCTTGGTTCGATCGCAGTCACGCCGACCTCAGTGCTTTGATGAAACGGTCCGCTGAGATTAGCCGATACGAACGGACACTCCGGACCGGGTCCGTCGTCGCGAAGAGCACCTTGCCGAAATACGTCCGCGACCCCGCATTCCGGCGCGTCGTCATTCGGGCATACGACTTCCGTTGCACAGCGACGGGGATCCGCATCGTCACGCCCGCTGGCGAAGCCCTTGTCGAAGCCGCGCACATTCATCCCTTCAGCGAGGCTGCTGACGACGATCCGCGCAATGGACTTGCCTTGTCGCGAGACCTGCATTGGGCGATGGATCGCAATCTGATAGCACCCGGACCCGATCTCAAGTGGCACGTGAGCAAGGATTTAGATTCGCGCATCCCAGATTTCCGCGACCTATGCAGCCTCGACGGCAAACCCCTTTTGCCACCGACCGAAACGAGATTCACCCCGAAGCTCGAGTCGCTGCAGTGGCGAATGGACCGGTTGCGGGATCGAGTCTGGATGGCCCCGGTAGAGGGAGAAGAGGCATGAGCCACGTCGATTTTCAGTTCCTGAAGGCAGATTTTTTGGTGACGGTATTAATCGCCTCTGAGTCCGCCGTTGCGGCACCGCCCGCCACCCCGCTCGCCAAGGACGGCGCCTGCCCCTCCGGCTACTACGCGTCCGGCAACTACTGCACCCCGACCGCGTCCGCGCGCTTCGCCCTGCCCA
>RGTE01000309.1 GCA_010025475.1 Verrucomicrobiota bacterium | reverse complement strand
GTGGACGGGCTGGTGGCGGGCGAGTTTCTCAAGGCGCTGGTGGAACTGCTGGAAAATCCGGGCGTCCTCTTGCTCTAAGCGCAAAAGAGGGGAAATATTATGGCCGCTTACGATCTGGCAGTGTTGGGGGGTGGACCGGCGGGGTACGTTGGGGCGATCCGTGCGGCCCAGTTGGGCAAGAAGGCAATCGTTATCGAGAAGGAGCGGGCAGGCGGGACCTGTTTGAACTGGGGCTGCATTCCCTCGAAGTCGCTCCTCAAGAACGCCGAAATTTACCAGCACATCCTGCACGCGGAGGATTACGGGATCACCACCGGCAAGGTTTCCTTTGATTTTTCCAAGGTGATCGGACGGAGCCGGAACGTGTCCGATCGGATTGCCAAGGGGGTGGAGTTCCTACTGAAAGCAAAGAAGGTCGATTATTTGGTCGGCGAAGGGAAGTTGGGGCCCGACCGGAAGATCAAGGTGAAGACGGCGGACGGCAAGAGCCAGACCGTCGAGGCGACGAACGTTCTTGTCGCCACCGGTTGCGTACCGCGGGTTCTGCCCGGTCTGAAAGTGGACGGCAAAAAGGTGATGACCAGCCGCGAGGCGCTGGAGATGAAAAAGCAGCCCAAGAGCATCGTGATTCTCGGGGCCGGGGCCATCGGGGTGGAGTTCGCCTACTTTCTGAACTCGTTTGGGACCCAGGTGACCCTGGTGGAAATGAAGCCACGGGTTCTGCCGGTGGAGGATGAGGAGATCTCGGATCTGCTCGGCAAAAGCCTGGCCAAGCAGGGGATCACGGTGCTGACCGAGGTTTCCATGGAGAGCTGCGCGGTCGGCCCCTCGGGGGTGAAGGTCAAGTTGGCCGGCAAGAATGCCAAGGCGGTGGAGGCAGAAGCCTTGCTCTGTGCGGTGGGAGTGCAGGCGAATTTGGAGGGGGCTTTGGATGTGGGGGTGAAGCTGGAGTTGGATCGCGGATATGTGAAGACCGATGCGCGGTATAAGAGTTCGATGGCCGGGGTTTATGCCGCCGGCGACATCATCGGTCCGCCCTGGTTGGCGCACGTGGCCTCCTTTGAGGCGATCGAGGCGGTGAACGGGATTTTCGACGCCAAGTACCAACCCAAGAAAGTCGGGGTTTTCCCGGGTTGCACCTACTGCCAACCGCAGGTGGCGAGCATCGGACTCACCGAAGCGGCGGCGAAAGAGAAGAAGCTGAAGTTCAAGGTCGGCCGTTTCCCGTATCGGGCAAGCGGTCGGGCCGTGGCCAGCGGGGATTCCGAGGGGCTGGTGAAGATTCTCATCGGGGAGCCCCACGGGGAGATTCTGGG
>RGTE01000308.1 GCA_010025475.1 Verrucomicrobiota bacterium | reverse complement strand
GGTAGGGAAAAGGCCATGGAATACCTGCGCAAGGATTGGAAGGAGCGGGGACTTGATCCCGGCAAAGATGCGATCCTTGTGGCGGGCGATTTTAACTGCTCGTTAAGAAATCCGGACTTCGTGGGGGAAAAGACGATTCGTGAACTTTTGGCGGAGAAATGGGTTTCCGCGGCGGCAAGCATTCCCTGGCCGCAGGCGGCAACCGTTCGCCCCGATCCGGACGGGAAATATCCAGCTTCGGATTTTGACCATATCTTGCTTTCGCCCGCTTGGGCGAAAGCAGAGGGAAGGGGTAGGTGGCAGGCGGGAGTGATGCAGGATCTAGCGGTGCCAAGTGACCACTGGCCGGTGTGGCTGCGCTTTGGGGATTAGGATGAAGATGAGGAAAAAGGAAGACTTGGGACTTGGTCTGACCCGCTCAAACTTTTTGCCGACGACGAAGAGCAAGGAGGCTGGAAAGTGCGAAGGCTAGCAGGCTGGCGGAAGAGGGCTCGGGAACCGTAGAAAATGTTGCTTTGTAGTTCGGTGCACCCACACCGCCATTGGAATACCAAGTTCCATCAGACGATACTGCCGCAAGATACACTTCGATAGTGTAGGTTTTGTTTCCGGAAAGAGAGGTCAGTAGATTGTTTGAGTAGGTGTTGGATTTCCAGCTCTGGTCTCCCGCAGTTGCCAAGTTTGCACTAAAAGGAAGATTTAGGGTGGTAAACAGAAGTGAGCCGGGGCCGGAACTCGTTTCGTATACACGGTAACTGATAGATGCGCTAAAAACATCGCTGATGCCGTTTTTATAAGTTTTCACCTCCCCGCCCTTGATTTGGAGTAGATTTCCCGAGTTCAGTAAATCAAAAGTACCAAAGTTAGTGCCGTTGAAGTCTGGATTTGCGGTAGTTGCTTGCATATCATAGTAGGTATTCAGAAGGCTCGTGTTTGCTTGGTTTACGCTGGAGAAAATTCCATAGCTTTCAAAAATCCCAGAACCAGCTTGTAGGTTCAGGGATACGGTCATCAAAGAAAACGCCACGATTGAAAGGGGTGGAACATGGCGAAAACTACTCACAAGTTTTAATAATACTCACTTGTAAGAAAAATCAAGTTGGCGAAATTTAAATTTTATTGATCGGTTTAAATCGATTGTATAAAGGATTTTAAGGATGCCGAATAAAAATATTTTAACGATTGGAATCTTGGCCAAAGAGTTGGGGTTAGGAAAAGCAACGGTTTCGCTGGCGTTGCGGGATGACCCGCGGATTCGGAAACAGACCCGCGAACGTGTGCAACAGCATGCGGATAAGCGGGGGTACACCACGAACCCA
>RGTE01000307.1 GCA_010025475.1 Verrucomicrobiota bacterium | reverse complement strand
ACGATACGGCAAGGGGGGCAGACAAAAAGGACCTGTTTTTCAAAGGGCTCCGTGCCGTCGTCTTTCCGGTATTTCGGAGGAGCTTGGCCTCCAGGAGATTGATGTTCTTAAAATGGACATTGAGGGATCGGAGTACGATGTTCTGGAAGACGCCTTGGGGCGTAAAAAATTCCCCCAGCAGATTGCCGTGGAGTTTCACCACCGTTTTGAAGAAATCGGCATCCAAAGAACCCGGCAGGCCCACCGCTTGCTAAGCCGCCACGGCTACCAGCTTGCTCACCTTAGCCCTTGGGCGGAGGAATTTCTATACATCAAGCAGGAAACGTCGTGAGCTTCGAAAAACGCCCTCTTCACGTGGCCATGTTAGTCGTTGATGCCAAAGACGCACGGGGCTCCAGCATGAAACGGGCCTCCTCGCCATCGCCGGTGGTTCATCCAGCCATCGAGGCCTTATGGGAGGGCCTGAGAGATCGTACCGATTGTCAGGTGGATGTTCTTTTTGGCCGGGAAACCCCTGCGGCCAACATCCGCCCGGGGACGGGAGCCCTGTCTTTTCAGGAGATCCCCTATCGAAGAATAGGAGGAATGCTTCCCGGTGCGGGTTTTTTGGGAAGGACAAGGAGTTTGCTGCAGGCTCTTGCGAAGATCCGACCGGACCTTGTTCATGGGCAGGGAAGTGAGCGGGAGAGTGCCGTGGTGACGGTCTCTTCCCCCTTTCCCGGAGTTCTCACTCTGCATGGGTTGATGGGGGAAGTGGCGAACATGCCCGGGAACCGGGCCCTGTTGCATTACCGAATCGCCGGATGGATTGAGAAATATGCCGTGAAAAGGGCGCAAGGCACCATCGCGATCTCTCCCTATGCCTTGAGAATCATTTTAGGAATGAATCAACGGTGCCGCTTTATTCCCAACGCGGTCCGCGGGGTTTTTTATCTTCCTCCCCGAAGACAATCCAAGAATGGAAAGCCCAGGGTTTTGTTTGTCGGGAATCTCACCCCGGTCAAACGACCGGACTGGTTCCTTCAATGTGTACGGACCCTTTGGGAGCAGGGGCTGGATTTCGATGCCCGCATGCTGGTAATGGGAGACCCTCATCACGCCTATTATCAAGAAATCATGCGGCAAACCGCCATTTCGGTGGGCGATCGAAAGGTCGAAGTGAAGACTAATGTGGAAAAGGTGTGGGAGGAGATGTCAGACGGGGACATCCTTTTTGCCCCGTCCACCTGGGAAAGCATGGGAATTGCGGTTTGTGAGGCTATGGCCAGCAGACTTTGCGTGGTGGCTTCGCGCATCGAGGCAAACATTCCCCTGCTTGG
>RGTE01000306.1 GCA_010025475.1 Verrucomicrobiota bacterium | reverse complement strand
GGTTGGCGGGCAAGGCGGCGCCGTTGTTGGTCAATCTGCTCGACCAGGCGGAAAAGGGGAAAGTGAAAAGGACCCGGCAAAACAACTCCGAATCCTCCGTGGCTCCCCGGATGACCAAAGAGGACGGGAAAATCAACTGGGATCAAACCCCCGAGGAGATTGAAGCGCATATTCGGGCGATGCAACCGTGGCCGGGGGCCTACACCTGGCTGCCGGACGGAGCGGACCAGAAGATGCTGAAGGTGTTTGCGGTCATTCTTTCCCGTCGGGCCAAGGGCAAGCCCGGGGAGATCGTGGAAGTGAATTCCCACGGTATCCTGGTGGCGGCGAAACGGGGCGGGGTTTTGTTGAGGGAGGTGCAGTTGGAGGGGAGGAAGCGGATGACCGCGGCGGAGTTCGCGAGGGGGGCGGGGATGCAAGCCGGGGTCGTTCTGACCTGAGTGACCAGCTGATCGTTTACGTTTAGGTTTACGGTTAAGTCAGCGGGACTCTTTTTGTTTCCGGATCCATTTCTCCTTCTGGAGGGCGAGGCGACGGCCGACCCATTCGCCGGGGCCAGGGTCGCGACCGGTAGCATAAAGCTCGTTTCGGCGGAGGATCGACCGGACGTATGCCTTGGTGGTGGGGAAGTCGATGGCGGCGAGAAACTCATCCGCCCGGAGACCAGGAGTGCTGGCAGCCCAGCGCCGAGCCCGGGTGATGCCGGCGTTGTACTCGGCCAGGCCAAACACCTCGGGGCGATCGGCGCCATCCTCCTGCCACCGCCGGATGGCCCGAGAGAGGTACCAAGTGCCGACCTCGAGGTTGGTGCGGGGATCGAAAAGATCGGTTTCCCGGAAGGAGCGGATCCGGTGGATGCGGGCCCAGTCCTGGGCGGCCCCCGGAGTCACCTGCATCAGGCCTCGCTCCCCGGCGGCTCCCACGGCCCGGACCTCGAAATCGCTTTCCCGCCAGACCACCGCCTTCACGAGGGGAAGGGGCAGGCCTTGTTTGGCCGCGGCCTCGGCGATGAGAGGACCCACTTTTTGGGATCGGTGGACTTCGCCCAACCAGGAGAGGCCGATGATCAGGAAAGGCGCCAAAATAATAACCAAAGCGGCCAAAATCCTGGGTCGGGCGAGAAGCATTCAGAAAGAGTAAGCAGGGAGGCGGGGCGGGGAAGCTGGGGAAACTTGCCGTCCGGGGGAAAAGGGAGCAGAGGCAAAGGGTGGCAGAGCCTGAGTATGTGCGGGTGGCTCCGGAACTGGGGCTGGACCGTCTGTTTGACTACCGGATCCCCGAATCCTTGTCGGGGAAAGTTCGGCTAGGGCAACGGCTGC
>RGTE01000305.1 GCA_010025475.1 Verrucomicrobiota bacterium | reverse complement strand
ATTCGAGCGGGGATGACCTTGGAATTGTTGAAGATTAAAAGGTCCTTGGTTGAAAGAAGGGATGGAAGATCCTTTACCTTATAATCGTGAACAACTTGCGAGACTTTTTGAACCAGGAGCAGCCGGGCTGAATCCCTGGGGTTGGCGGGAGTCGTGGCAATCAGGTCCGGTGGCAACCCATATGCCAACAAGGATTCCAAGGCAGAGGGATTGCTTCCTATTTGACAGGCATTTTCGGTTGGGCGAAGGTTCATCAATGCACAACCTCTTTCAACGAATCCGCAAACTCAAGGCAAACTCTTTTACCTTGGTGGAGCTGTTGGTGGTCATCTCGATTATCGGTTTGCTTGCCGGCCTCGCGGTGCCCGCGATCCAGGGGGGGCTAGACAAGGCGAAGCAACAGGTGGATGTTTCGAACATCCGGCAATGCGGGCTCATCGCTTTTGGTTATGCCAACGACAACGATGGAAATTATAACGGCACGAACACCGCTTCTATCGAATCTACCGCCTTTTTCACCAACCTCGTCGCCCTAGGGCTTTTGAATAGTACGAAAATTCTTGCCGGCAACGGGTACACGGCAGCGACCTCCACCAGTAACATTCTGCCGGCCAACATCGCATGGGGTTATAACAATCCCCTCAACACCTCGGACGATGCCAATCTTCCCCTGTTAATTTCAAAAAATTTCGGCACGGGGAATACTTTCTCAAACGTTAGCCTCGCCAAGGCAACCAATGGCTGGAAATCGAAAGGCATTGTGGTTTATCGAATCGGCAATTCCGCCGAATTTATCAAATCGGGTAGCGGAGGTGCCTCGGTTGGAAGTGTCACGATTAGCGGGGCTGCGAGCAACGTTTCAACGGCAAGCATAAAGATCAACTAGCTTAGTTCCTTTCCGCTCTGCGCAAGGCATCGGCAAGATGCCCGATCAGATCGGTGTAGTTTGACCATCGGTGCACAGCAGATTTTTTGAGGCATTTGTCCAAGGTGAACACGGTCTGCTCATGGCTATCGGGGCACAAGCTGCGCAGGGGAGGCGGATGGTCCGTTAGATGTCTTCGGGCCACTTCCTCTGCCGTGTCTGCCTCAAAAGGTGCCCGTCCAGCCAACGCATGATATAAAGTGGCACCCAGGGAGTAGATATCGCTCCGAATATCCTCCTCCTCGCGGTTCAGCCTTTCGGGTGAGACGTAGTAGGGAGTACCCCAAATTTCATCCTGATGGCCTAGTGCGGAGTGGGCCCCGGCAGCCAGGCCGAAATCCGCCAACTTGGGAATGTTTCCGCGGCCTGAGAGAATATTGCCGGGTTTAATGTCC
>RGTE01000304.1 GCA_010025475.1 Verrucomicrobiota bacterium | reverse complement strand
GCACGCTGATCTTCACCGGGACGGCCAACCAGGCGAGCACGACCATCTCCGCCGGAACCCTGCAGTTGGGGAACGACGGAACCCTGGGGACGCTGAACGGACGGATCATCAACCAGAGTGCCCTTGTGGTGAGCCGGTCGGACGCCGCCAGCCTGACCAACGAAATATCCGGCAGTGGCACGATCACCAAGAAGGGGACGAACACCGTCACCTTGCTGGCGGCCAACTCCTTCAGCGGTCTGACCACGATCGAGGGCGGCGTCCTGCAGATCGGCAACGGGGGCGCCATCGGCACGCTGGGCACGGGCGACGTGGCCAACAGCGGGGTGCTGACCTTCAACCGGACCGGAACCCTGAGCTACGGCGGGGTGGTCTCGGGCACCGGATCGGTCACCAAGCTGGCCTCCGGGACGGTCACCCTGACGGGCAACCACAGCTACAGCGGCGGGACGACGATCGCGGCGGGAGTTTTGGAGATCGGCAACGGCGGAACGAGCGGGGCGATCGGCACGGGTGCGATCACCAACCAGGGCGTCTTGGCCTTCAACCGTTCCGATAATCTGAATGTGCCCGGCGGGATCAGCGGGCGGCAGAACGGCACGGGCACACTGACGCTTTCCGGCGCGAGCACCTACACCGGGGCGACGAGGGTGAATGCCGGACGGTTGGCGACGACCGGGGACGACCTGTTGAGCGACGCCTCGGCGGTGATCGTGGCGGGCGGAGCAACGCTGCAGCTGGGCGGCAACGACGGGATCGGCTCGCTGGCCGGGGCCGGGGCGGTGGTGCTCGGCACCAACACGCTGACGATGGGGTACGACAACACGAGCACGACCTTCTCCGGCGGCATGAGCGGCCTGGGCGGCATCACGAAGCTGGGCACGGCTTCAAGGGCGACGCGGTGTTGGCCGGCGGGAAGATCACCATCGACAGCTCAACCGCCTTCGACCGCAGCATCTTCCTGGATGTGCAGACCGGCACGGAGCTGATCGTGCGGACGAACATCCTGGTCGGCGCGCTGGAAACGGCGGGAACGGTCAGCCGGACAAACGGAGCGGAGATCCGGGCGGCCCAGACGGTCACCTCGCAGGGTGAAATCAACGCGGCGATCGCGGACTTTGCCGGGGACAGCAACTTTGCCGCCTTCCGCGCCGGCTTGCTGAAGCGGTCCAACGGTCTCACCACGATCGGGGCGACCAACACCTTCACGGGCGACGTGAAGGTGGCCGCAGGCACCCTCCGCTTGGCCACGAACGGAGCCTTTGATGCCATGAGCTCGCTGGTGATGGCGGGATCCACGGCGGTGATGGACTTGAACGG
>RGTE01000303.1 GCA_010025475.1 Verrucomicrobiota bacterium | reverse complement strand
CGCCAGGCAAACGCTGTGTTGCTCATGCATCGAGCGCCGTCCCTTCCCACCCGCGGCCGTGTAAAAAAGAAAGATGGGCGGATTCCCTCCCCTCCCGAGGCCGCTGACGTTGCCGGTGTCCACGACCGCGGATCCGGAAAAGGCCGGGCCCTTGGCGTCGGGAAGTAAAACGTCGGCTCGCTCTTCCCAATCCACAAGATTGTCACTCACCGCAAAACCCCAACCCACGGCACAGTGCTCTTTCCAGTCCGTCCAAGGATCAAAGGGAAAGTGCTGATAGAACATGAACCATTTCCCCTGATGGTAAAACAGGCCGTTGGCGTCGCTGAGCAGACCGCGTCGGCAGGTATAATGAAATCCCGGCCGCAGGGGCTCCCGATAGATCTTGTCCTGTTCGGCGATTTGATCACTGAGTTGTAGTTGGGCGATTTCCTGGGCGGAGATTCCCTCCACTTCCAGAACCAGGTTGCGCCCCATCCAGCGCTGCAGATCGGCAAAGACCATCCCCTGGGGGTTTTTGAAGTCCAAGCGGGCGTGAAACTCATATTCCAGATTCCCTGTGGACGGATCGACCAAACGGATCCACTTTTGCGGGATGCTTTCCTGAAGGCGGACGGGAAGGTTCAGGTAACGCCGGTCCACCACCACGGGCAAAGTCGATTTTTCAGGCTGGGTCAGGTGGGCGGCCTGATTCGTACTATCGGCCGCTCCAAGGGTGAGGGCGGCACCCACCGTCAACAACCCCCCAAGGAAACGTACGAGGCGCCTTTTCATGGCGCAGGCCAGGCATCCAAGGGCTTTCCGATTTCGAGGGACCCGTCGGCTCCATAGCGGATCGGATAAGGCTTCCCCAGCGTTTCGCCCGACCAGCCAAAGATGTAGTCCCGACCGTCCGGCCCACCCAAGACATTCCAGACATAAAAATGTGGGCTCCAAGGGTGATCCGGATATTTCATGATCGGGCCACCGGGCACGGCTTTCCAGGGACCGCGAATGTCTTTCGCCTCGTAGAGCAGATTCACGCTATGCCTTGGCTTTTGTTCGTCCACCAACCAAGGATCCAAACCTTTCAATTTCTCCAGGTGGGTTGGAGGAGCCTTTTTCAGATCCTCAAGAACTCCCCCGACATATAGATAGAATGTTTCCCCATGCTTCCAGACGAAAGGAACCTCGTATCGTTCGTAAACGGTGGGCGCGAATACAATGCGATCGAATTCCCACCCATGGTCCAGCTCACGGGAGCGGTAGAGTAACAACCCTCCGTCCTCAAAGTTTTCGTAATCGTAGAAAACCTGGGATTGGACCCACATCCAGTAGTATC